>NZ_JBBODA010000032.1:0-65889 GCF_038002705.1 Paenibacillus sp. FSL H7-0716 | reverse complement strand
TTGGTGTTGGTGTTGTCAGCGCCACATACTGTTGTTTGGCTTCATACGCTCCTGTAAGGAGCAGATCGCGCGTTGCATTCGTTTGTCCGCCGAAAATTCCATTAGTACCTGCAGGTAACAATTTCAATAATAATGCCTCTGCGACATAACCTTGTGCCCAATTGGATACCGTTACATCGGTTCCTGTTAGGGCCTTTGCCTCTGTATCTTTTCCTAACATTCTAACCAAGAATGTAGCTAATTGTTCTTTTGTCACCTTGCCGGCCGGATCGAATATACCTTCTCCATAGCCATCTGTAATTCCGGATTTTCTAAGCGCTTCTATGTAAGGTAGTGCATATCCATTGGCGGCGTCATCAGCTTTAACGTCTAAGAAACTGGACGTCTTCAACGAAGTCTCGACTTTAAGACCCGTGATCAACGCGGCAACCTTGGCAAACTGTGCACGGTTCATTTCATCTTTTATCCCGAATGTCGTATCGGTTACGCCGTCAAATATGCCTGCCGAAATCATGGCATCGAATTTGGCTTTCGTCGCAGCATCCAGATCCTTTAGGTCAGTAAAATCGGCAGAGGTCTTCACCGCCGTTTGCGCAAGGCTAATAGAACTGTTTAAACATAGGAATAAAGCAATCGCAGTACTAACAATTTTCTTCATTTCTTCTACCACTCCCTTTTTTGGACTTATTAGACTCTTAATTCATAATTGCATAATATACCAAAAAAAATTTTAAATAAAGAAGAAAAAATTTTAAACAATAAAAAAGGCATTTTATCTACATATAAAGGATAAATCAGTATACACTTAATCTTTTCAGTAAATTAAATGGTATCTCTTCAACATGGTTTACAGCAAGTCCTTCCCGAACATGCACTCTTTATTGTTCAGTCTCCTAAGCTCATATAAATGCATCGAAACGCCGGGTATCAGAGATTGTGCCTATCGAAACGAAGCTTCATTTACCTCGCATGTCAGTATGCACGAAGCTTACTAGATCAGATTTTTATAGCTTTCTTCCCCCGCCTGCGGTTGAACGTCGTTAGTACCGAAGCATCCCGTAGTTTCAGCGAAAATCCCAAATGATTCGAAGCCGATTATAAGGCTCGACATGTGTTACGGTCAGAATGAGACCCTTGACAAGAAGACCGGGTACAAAAAAGTTCGACTGTATGCAGGAAGCTGGAGTGATTGGATTAGTTATGAGGAGAATCCGGTGGCTACTGGAGTAGAGTAAAATACGAGAGCCCGCGTCGGACGCGGGCTCTTGTATTTATGAGTAACTACGATAGATAGCTAAAATCAAAACTCAAGTCAACAGTTAGCTGAACTTCAACTACCTCTTTCGCACTTTTTAGTTCGGTCAAATCCTTTCCCAATGCGTTTTCTAGCTGATTATTCCCTCTGTTTGCTTCTTTTCAATGTTTGGAGAAATCATTCTAAAAATCGCTGATCCGCAGCTGATTCTCCGCGTCCAACAGCTCGAATTGATTTCGATTAAACCGGATCAGCCCGTCCTGCGCCATCCGCTGCAGCTCTCTGGACAAGGCGCTGCGGTCAACAGTCAAATAATCAGCCAGGTCGCTGCGGGTAAACGGAATTTCAAAACAGGCGGAATTGTTTTTTTTGGTCTGGAGGGCCAAATAATGCAGGATACGGTCCCGCAGCGATTTGTGGGAGACCAGATCCAGCTTTTGATAGATAGACCGGTTGTTCTCAAGCAGCAGGGCCAGCATATTCTCTATGATCCGGCCCCTTAAATGGCAAGTGTCCTGGCCGGGCCGGACGATTTTATTTATTTTGATAAACAGAATCCGGCATTCCGATCCCGCCACCGCTTCATACCCGCTGTGCTCTTGGACAAGGCGAAGCGCCGTTTCGCCAAAGATTTCCCCATCCCCAAGTTCCGAGAAAATAAATCTCATACCTGAGATATTATCTTTGCATAACAAAACATTGCCATGGATAATAATGCCCACCGAATCTAGAATATCGTCTTTTTTAAAAACAACCTCCTTCCGCGCAAAATCCTTGATTGTGCCCTGCAGACAGCTCAGCGCTTGCTGCACCTCCCGGTCCGCGAAGCCCTTAAACAAAGTGGTGCTCTGTATCCTGCTCAGATATTTCTGCAATTTTCTCAGCCTCCTGTTGCCATGGCAACAGAGTCATGATGAATACTCTGCTACAATAAAATAAATGAGAATAGTTCTCATTGATCATTCTCATTATATCAAATTGCAGGAATCATTCAATCAAGCAATTTGGAAATAAACAAAATACTGTACTTTGAACAGGGGGATCGTATGAGTGGAATTACAGCCGGCAAGATATTTTTCTTAACAGATATGATCAGCGTCAAGCCGCACCGGATTGCGAGCCGAGCGCTGGCATTGCCCGTAGCTGCAGCCGAAATAACGGCACAACCGGAATGGGTATTGTATGCCATGGATCAGGAGGAGACCATCAGTTCGGAGACCTCCCCCAAAACTAAAATCATCCATGTGCTGGAAGGCGAGCTTCATCTGCTGGTGGCGGAAGAGCCCTATCAATTGACAGCCGGCGCATCCGTTATCGTCCCAGCGGGCACATGGCATGATTATTCCGCCCGCAGCAGCTGCAAATTTTTGCAAATCAGTATATAAAACGGAGGTATTCAAAATGGAAACAGGTTTATTTATTAAAAAACTGCCGCAATCCGCAGTCATAGATTTGAAAGACATCATCACAATAGAAGAACAGCAGGTTTCCAGTCTGACTCTTGTACAGCGGCCAAATTTGGCAATGACCCTTCTTTCGCTGGACAAAGGCTCGTCAATTGGGGGACATTCTTCCCCGGGCGATGCCATGGTCAACATTTTATCCGGGCAAGCAGAGATTACAATTGGAGAAGACAAGTACACAGTTCATGCCGGGGAGACCCTCGTTATGCCGGCCAATATTCCGCATGCCCTACACGCAACAGAGCCGTTTCAGATGCTTCTGGTTGTAGTCAAGCCGGATAAGTAATGGGGTGAATGCGATGAAAAAGGAAGTAGGCCATAATTTTTTGGCGCGGCTGGGAAAAAAACGTTTGCGGCCCGGCGGCGTTGCAGCAACCAACTGGCTGATCCAGCAAGCCAATCTGAGTACGGACAGCCAGGTATTGGAGGTAGCCTGCAATATGTGCACCACCTCCATTCAATTAGCCGGGAAATACCACTGTCAAATTACCGGCATTGATATGGACCCGCGGGCGCTGGAAAAAGCAAACCGAAATATCAAAAATGCCAATCTGGAAAACTATATCCGTGTTCGGCAAGGCAATGCGATGAAGCTACCTTTTGAGAATGAGAGCTTTGACGTTGTCATTAATGAAGCCATGCTCACGATGCTTAACCAGCCTGCGAAGGAAAAGGCAGTCGCCGAATACTATCGGGTACTGAAGCCTGGCGGCATTCTGCTAACCCATGATATTACTTTCGCCAAAGATAATATGGAAGAACGTCTAGCCGAGCTGCGCCGCACCATTCACATCAATGTCGAGCCACTGACCGTTGGGCATTGGGCGGGATTGTTCCACTCCGCAGGCTTTAAGCAAGTGGACAATGCTACCGGACCCATGTCCTTGATGAGTATCGATGGACTCATTCGCGATGAAGGGGTTATCGGAGCGCTGCGTATTGTGAAAAACGGGCTCAAGAAAGAGAACCGGGAACAGTTCAAAAAGATGTATAGCTTTTTTAATACGACAGGTAAAGATCTGAATTATATTGCCGTTTGCAGCAGCAAAAAATAGTTGGGCGCAGGCCTATCATGTCTTATGATATTTTTTATTTTTACCAACGTTGAGAATGATTATCAACAAAACCCATCCATATTCCCGCCAAGAAGTCAAAATAACCGCTTGTAAGGAACTCACGGTGAAAGCTAAATCTGTTTATGCTTTGTGCCTCAGTTTACTGTTAAGTTTATCTTTTGTGTTAGTGCCTGTTCGCAACAAAAAAATGAAAGTTCGCTCAAATCCGCTGCTTCCTCCGAAATTCTGGAGCAGCTGCTGACGGCACAGTAATTGCCTAAATGATGCAGAGCATTTCAAAAACAGGTATATAGAAAACGCGAGTCCGGGCGGCACTGCCCTGAACTCGCGTTTTTGTGCTAAGTGATTCGGGTATGTATTTCTATCGCTTATTTTGCCGGATATCGCTTCAACTGCTGCTCAAACACAGTATTGTAGTAAAATTTTCGCGGATAGGTATCCTCCTTCAACACCTTGTAAAGCACGGATTGACCTTCTTCATAACGGACCGCAAATTCACATTCATCATAAAAACGCCGGGACAGCTCACGGATATTGTCTTTCACGGACGAACAGCGCCATCCGAAATAAATCATATCTAGCTGGTCCAGCGGATCACGGTAAGTGTCGAGGACAATACAAGCGTTTGGCTGCTCTGGATTGCTGTAAACGAGCACATGTCCGGTGTGAACAGGGTTGGCAAAAAAATGTTCATAAATCTCCGCAACAGGTACTGTAATACCCAGTTGATCCATGATGATCTGAAAATTCGGGTGCGGAATATAGGTATCACTCTGCTCATCCGGGTACTCCACCAATTCTGTAATGGATGCCATGACCCCAAATTCATACTTCATATGAACATCCTCCCTGTTGATTGCTTGAAAAATATCCCTATGCTTGCTATGATAACAAAATTATTAGGATGAGAGGCGATTTTCATGAAAAAAAAGCTGCGTTCTATCACGCTCAGGGAACTGGAATACAGCTATATATTGGGCATGAGAATCCATGACGAACGGAGTCAGCTTGAATTAAAGATTTATCATAAAAATGTAAAGCTCCACCCCCTCTGCATCCAAATCCTAACATGGGATGATCCTATTGCCGGTTGTCCGCTAAATACAGGCTATCTGCTGCAAAACCATAAAAAGGGTTTTGATGATGTCTATAATCTAAATCATCCACAGCGTATCCGCGAATGGATCGAATATGGAACGGCTAAAGGCTGGGACGGCACCCGGACAATAGAGATCATAAATGGATTGGATGCTATGCAGGAAATGGGCTATGATATTACTTCATTACGCACTTCTATATAATCAGTCAAAAACCTGTTCCAGTGCTTGTGGATAATAAGGACTGATAATTTTATAGGCATTCAAGTGAGGATTGCTTAAATCATTATCATAAATGATCATATGCTGTCTGCTTTTTAAAATAATATCAAATCGTTGCTTGCAGTCAGCCTGAACTATCGTAATATAATAGCTAAAGTTTTTGTCAGAACTGACATTTCTGGCCGATTTCATTAATTGAACATGTGAGAAATCAGCAAAAATCCGCTCAATAACAGCAGGATCAGTAATAATGATGTCTTTCTTTTCACCGGGAACTGAAGACAATCGCGAGATTTCTAGAGAGGCGATTTCTTCCAAACGGATGGTATTGGCTACGATTCGTTTAAACGAAGTATAGCGGCTTGCTGTATAGGCCATCAAAGAGACACCTACCCCTGTCAGAAGTGCACCGACAAGCATGTATTTTCTGTTTTTATCCATTTCCCCATTCCTCCCAGTAATACGATTCAGTAAGCTACAATTATAAAACTATATAGACACCGGTGCAAATTCAGAAACATAAAGTTCAAACGGTACAAAAGGGCGGCGAGCTCCTAATCCTCCAGCTCGTCCAGCTTCGCTTCCAGTTCAGCCAGCTTACGATTTGCTTGTTCCAATATTTCCTGTAGCTCTGCAGCTTCTGCTCGTTTTATTTCTTTTTTAACGGTTTCAATCTGCTGTTCCAAATAGAGAATATCGGCTTCATTTCCTGAGTTGTTCCAGATCTGTGAGTAAGTCATAGTCAGCCTCCGTTTATCTATGTCCACGATTCAATCATAACCCGCATTCCACTTCTTCAGATTAATCGATGCTACTCTTAGAGTCTAGCTAATCAACAAAAAACAATGACCGATTACTTTTCTATATTCAACACTCTTAACTTTAAAAACAAATAAGAAGCAGTGAGTTACTCCACTGCTTCTGTGTTGCCTCATAGGAAGTACAATTGATAATCATTATCAACCGCAAGATCTGGAAGCAATCTACAAACAAGATGTCCGATAAAGGCAGTTAAGCATCACCTAAAAAAATAACAATTCGCCTCTAATCGGTAGCTGCAATATACCAAGCTAACAGGCTAATTGTTAGGATCTCCCTCGCCACCCACCATCTTGAAACTCCGCACCAGTCAAGGGTTTATCCTGTGCGTTATCCATTTTAATTTAATTTTTTTATTCTCAAAATTGCTATTTCGAAAATCTCACTATCTTCCGATATGTTCTTATGAGCTATTTGCTCAGAAACAACTTGGGGGAGATGGTAGCATGTTACAGCAACTAAAAAAAAGGCGGTTTGGTTCATCAAGCATAGCAAATACTTTGTCCATTGTACTTTTAGTTATTATTGTTGTCGTCTTCTCAATCTTGGGAACCTTTATGTTTTCCAGCACTCGCAGCATACTTGTGAAACAACAAGAATCTATGCTTCAGACCAAAACACAGGCACTTGTCAGTCAATTTGATGCACTATTTAAGGAAAAGGGTTCACTGGTCAAGCAAATGTCAACGAATAACTTATTCAAACAATACATCGAAACCACCGAAGCTCCTGAAATGGCCAAGACTTCTCCGCATGCCGCTGAAGTAGCAAAGACACTTGCTGCCATTGTAAAGGTGGAACCCACTTTTGCAGATGCATGGATTGCTAGTACTGCCGGCAAAGGTTTTTACATCCTCAATAATGGTACGACATCAGATGCTGCTTTTAACATAAAAGAACGGCCGTATTATAAGCCAGCAATCGAAGCAGACGGCCTGTACTACTCTGATCCTTATATTGACATCACTACAGGCGATATGCTGATGGGTATTTTTTATCCGATAAAAAATGACAACAATACCTTAATCGGTTTTGTCGCGGTTGATATAGCCTCTAAAAATATCCCTGAGATAATGGAAAGCTATAAGCTAGGCAGCACAGGTTATTCCATTCTCGCCTCCAAAACAGGTGATATTCTGTATCACCCAGACCAGTCTAAGGTCACAAAGGAAAAGATTAATGAGCAGCCAGGTGATCTTGGGGGGATCGGCAAGAAAATGATCGCTGGTGAATCCGGAGTACATCTGATTAATGACAACGGAGAACGCCGTTACATCGGCTATGCTACAAGTAAAGATACCGGCTGGTCCGTAGGTTTAACTATTTCAGAGCGTGAAGTGCTCTCCGAATTAAAAAAATTCACCTGGATTACGATTGGCGGTTTTGTTGCAGCGGCGATTCTGCTCGTTCTATTTTCGTATATCACGCTCCGTTACCTGCTCAGATCTATACCGAAGCTGCTTACCAAAATCAAACGGGTGGAAAATGGGGATTTGACGGTTCAATTTGATGCCTATTCCAACAACGAAATTGGACAGATCTCCAACGGAATATTCAACATGGTCCAGAAAATTCAAGGAATGCTCCAAATAGTGGGTACCTCCGCTCAGGTATTAAACCAATCCTCAAAGGATCTGCAATCTATTTCTTCCCGTACAGCTATAACGATGAACGATACAGCAACGGCCATTAATGAGATTGCGAATGCAACCAACTATCAGTCGATCGAAACGGATACCATTTTGCAAAAAACCGGATCATTATCTGGTCAAATTGACGAAATCGCAAATGATGCCATAGCCATAGAGACGATGGTGCAGGCTTCTGCCGACCAGAGCGAACTGGGATTGGGTGTGTTGGATCAGTTATCAAAATGGGCAGAAGAAAATCACAACTCCACTCATTCGATATCGTCTGCCATCCATGATATTGATCAAAGCCGTCATGAAATTTCGAGCATCGTGGACACGGTACATCAAATTGCTACGCAAACCAATCTGCTGGCGCTAAATGCTTCCATAGAAGCAGCACGTGCGGGAGAACAGGGACGCGGATTTGCCGTTGTTGCCGGAGAGGTTCGCAAGTTGGCAGAGCAGACTGCACAGGCCACACAGGAGATTGGCAGAAAGGTTCATGAAATCGAAGAGAAAACCAGAGCATCTGTGGAATACACAGCCCAAGGACTTGAAATTGCCGAAGAAAATGCAAAATCCGTGCAGGCTACGAAACAGGTATTCTTTAGCATCAACAGCGATTTGGAGGCTTTGAGATTACGTATGATTCAAATCAGCAGCAACACCTCCAAAGTCCATAAACACAAAGATGAAATCCTACAGGCACTCGAAATCATATCTTCAACTACAGAAGAGAATTCCGCTTCAACGGAAGAAGTTAGCGCGAGTACGCAGGAACAATTGGACAGCATTGAACAGGTTGCCGAGCTATCCCTGCAGCTCAATCAGTTGTCCAAAAAGCTTCAGGACGAATTAAACCAATTCCAGGTCGAATAGTCCTTTAGTCATCCGTAAGTTTCACAGTCGTAAGACTGTCCTACCTTATAAAAAAATTAAGCAGCCAATGCATGCCGATAATCTATCGGTGCGTACTGGCTGCTTTTAGTTTCAAAGAAATTGTACCAAAACTTTTTTATAATAACCCGGACAGGCTGTCATCTCTACTTTCTCTCCGTAGCTTACGCTTGAATATACGCATAACCAGCATATATTGCAGCAAAATGAGAGCTAGCGGAAAAATCAGCAGCCAAATATTCAGGTTTAATGGCATATAATCGCCTGTCTGCAATGATAGAATCCGCAAAATTTGTTCTGTAATAAACACTGCAACCGGAAGTGTAATTATATAGAGCAACACTAGCAATGGTCTGTATACATCAATCAGTAACCGGCTAATTTCAGCAGATTTGTAGCCAAGCAGTCTGAGTATTCTCATATCCCGGGTACTATCCTGAAAGTTAAGCAGGAGAATCAGATATATAAGCAGGAAACCCATTACAATGCCGATTATTTGATTAATGACAGCACTGGAACGATTGGATACGGCGCTGCTCTCCAGCGCAGCTCTTTTATCCGCGGTAGTAACCACTTTAACGTTGGTCGATGTATTTATTTCATTGCTAAATTCGCCAGTGTGCAGTGAACTGTCCGTATTCATCCATCCGGCCAGATTAGCTTTGGATGTATATATCGTATTCGCATCTCCGTTTTGGCTAATAGCTTGGACCATAACTTTCACAGTTTGCCGATTCAATATAAGGTTAAGAGAATCCCCTTTCTCGATGCCATACAACCAGCTGAACGAGCGACTGACAATGACTCCTCTCAGATTATCAATCTCAAGTCTGTTATGATGGGTATCGAGCAGTGTGAATAGACTCCCACTGCTGTCGAGTCCCAGCATTTGTGCTGAGATAACACCGCCGTTCTTTTGCGCCAGCTGCACGGGTTGCTGGAGATAATACATCCGGGAGGACCTGGTATTCTCAATATCATTCTGAGATTGCGGATAAGTAATGTCATAGGTATATTCTATACCCGACATTTGGGTATCCACGACTGCACCACTGGATTGATATAAAGAATAGCTCAGTATGAACAACAATGTAGTCAGAAGAATCGCACAAGCACTTAAGATTAAGTTATTCCATTTACGGAGAGCAACACGGAAAGACAACCGGTACTTCTCCGGCAATCGATTTACTACACGGTTGGCGGCCCGCAAAACCCCTTTGATCGGGCGGGGCTGTGCTGAAATTGAAATGTTTAACAAATCATGAGTCTCTTGCTTCATAAACGGAAACACAGCACATAACGTTATAAGCAGTGCTCCCCCGACTGGAATTAAGATACCGTTAACAACAGATCCGAAATAAATCCCCCGTTCAAAATATGGAAAGGAATAAGTACTTTCCAGCATCCCCATAAGCACGTTGGAGCCAAGATACCCAAGCCCCATCCCCAAGAGACAACCCGTGATCGCAATCCCTAAGGTGAACTTTGCCATTACAAAAGCTATTTGCCTTCTAGTAAAGCCTAACGCCATAAAACAGCCAAAATCTTGCTTATGTAGTGCCATGAAGCGCTTAAAGAACATATAAAAGATGAACAAAGATATCAATCCCAGCACTATCAAAAAAGACTGTGCCAGACCTTTGTTTGATTCCAACGCCTTTTGCAGTTCCGTATCACTATCTATCTCGGAAGCGGACGCTACATATGAGAAAGTTGAATCTGCCCGCAAACTTTCCGTTGTAACAACATTTTTGTCCTCACGCAATGTTGCCGCATAATATTGACTCTCTTGCCCCTTCAGACTATCATAGGCTTCCGGTAATACAAGAACGAACGTGGCGCCAGCATAATTCTGCTGAACCTCGCCAAAGGGTACAAATGTTAAGTAATCCGGCAAATACATTGAACCACTAATCGTAAAGCTTGTTGCTCCAATTACCCAGGAATCGCCAACAAGCAGTTTATTTTGCTGTAAAAATTGCGGCAATACCGCAATTTCATTTGCTTGCTCTGGCAGTCTCCCCTCTACGATATAGGGTAAATTCAGCCGCCGAGATTCGTTCAGCAGGAAATAAGTCTTGTTCTCCTCCTTCACTTTTTTAATGCTGCGTTCTTCGGTAACCAGTTGCGTTTCTAACCCCTTTAAAGCTTGCTTAATATCTGCTGAGTCCTTTAATTGAAATCTAAAATCTTCCTGTTTTTGAGTGGTTAAGTAATCATCCAAATTCATTACATTCCGATCAATCGAAAATTGCACAAAAAAATACATAAAAGAGGTTAGCATTATAATCAATAGCAACACTGCAGCATAAGTACGATTTTGCTTCAAAAGGCAATATATTTGTTTTTTTAAATAGTACAAACCAATTCCGCCCCATTTCCCATAAGTCTGTCCTGTGCTAATCCCAACTCATTTGGTCCACGGGGATTGGATTCTTGTGAGGAATATCTTTCACTACCACCCCGTCCTTAATCGTAATAACACGATCAGCGGTGCTGGCAATTTCGTTATTGTGGGTGATAAAAAGTACAGTTACACCATATTTAGCACAGATTTGATGCAACAAAGATATAACCTTTCGGCTGTTTTTTTCATCCAGAGCCCCGGTTGCCTCATCACAGAACAACATCCTTGGCTTCTTGATCAATGCTCTGGCAATGGCTACCCGCTGTTGCTGGCCTCCCGACAATTGCCCTGGATATTGGTCCAGAACGTCAGCTATATCTAGCAGTTCTGCCAGCTCTTGCACAGAAAACGCTCCACCCGATCCAGGCACCCCAAGCCTGATGTTCTCTTCCGCGGTGAGATGTGACAGCAGCAAATATTGCTGGAAAATTTGACCGATATCCAGTCTGCGGAAATCTGCAAGCTCATGTTCATTAAATCGTGTAATGTCACTGTCTCCGAAAAAAACACTACCTCTGCTCGGCTTTTGTAATCCGGACATGATGTTGAGCAAGGTTGATTTGCCTGAGCCGCTTGGTCCAATGATTACAGTGAAGCTGCCTTCCTCTATTTCCATTGAAACCTCTTTAAGAATAAGCTCATTACTCCTATATTGCTTCGTTACTTTGTTAACAGAGAGGATTGTTTTCATAAGGGGGATTGCCTCCGAACAGAGTATTTTGAAACCATTTGAACTGCTCTTCCAGAAATTCATCTGTAAGATCGACGGATAAACCCAACACCCGCAGCCCCTCTAAAAAAATTAATAACTGATTTGCAGCCGAATCAGGAGAATCCACTGAGGATTCTTTCCGTTCATTGCCGTACTGGATCAGCCGACTGAGAAAAGCCGCCGATTGTATGTATTGCTGCTGTAAGAACTCTCTATCCTGTTTGCTTTTGTGCGAAAGAAAAAACTCATATGCCGCAGTCATCATACTATTATTTATCTGGCTGAGCTCCGCCCTTTGCCCGGACAAAAATAGCTCCATGATCTCCCGGTAAGGCTGCCCCGCCTCCATCATAATTTCAAAGATCTCTTGCGTGTGTACCGCATTTGCACGTAACAGCTCGCGGAATATATCATCCGTAGAACTGAAGTAACGGTATAAACCACCGCGACTGATCTGGCATTCCTCCACAATATCGCTCATCGTCACAGCATGAAATCCTTTGCGAATGAATAACTCTAGTGCTTTGCTTAGAATCAATTGTCTTTTTTCCACTGATTTCTTGGCCATATTCATACCTCCAACTTCCTAAAAGAAACTCCATTACAAAAGTGACAACATTGTCGCTTTTGTAATTTTATGACACTGATGTCGTTTTTGTCAATGCACGAAGGTAAACTGGAGTGATTGGATTTTGTATGAGAGAAATCTGAGGATTGCTAAAAGTGAGGAATAATACTAAAAGCCCGCGCTGAAGCGCGGGCTTAGTTGTTATTGTGTGGTTCTGAAACTAGACGATTGATACGGGTCAGGAATTTCCTCCCACTGACCAGTAAAGACATCTACTTTAATCGTGAATTCCCTGCTTCCTTGCCTAACATCACTGAACAAATAACCATCCCCGATAAACCCTGAAATCCAGTCCGTACCTGTTGGCTTGAAACCCTCTGTATCAAAGATAGGTTGGAGTAACTTATACAGTTCCTTCTGGTATTCTGTACCGTTAGAGATGTTCCACAGATCTATCGCTTCACGGTTTACAAGACTTCTCAGTGGACTGCCAGAAGTTACGTCATGAACCGTTCCGGTAAGCGGATTTATTTTATAGCTATTGCCTTCCCCTACGCCATTCAGTGGATCTATATCCACCCTATACTGATCTCCGTCTTTGCTAAAGGTCCAACCAGTTGCCGGAAGCTGTTTTTCCATCATGGACTTGATATCCTGTTCACTGAGTGGTGGAGATATAAACGATCCATAGTACATCTGTGCGCTCTCAATGGTCAGATTCTTCCCGTAAACGGCAATAACTTCGAGCGGAAACTCAGACATAGACGCCGCACCGGACAAATGGGCTACAATTTGGTCATCTATCAGCTCGTATGAAACTATAGAGCCAAATCCGACCTTCTCTCCCCAAGCTCCCTCAGTGTAATCATACACTTTGGTCAAATGCTTTCCGTCCAGTTCAGCAGATACATAAGTTTGGTTATTTCGATGTGTAATGGATGATTTCAGCTTCTGATTCAACGTTTCGATCGGATCTTCGACTACAAGCTCTTCCAAGCTAGCAGGCTTGAGCACATGAATCTCACTCATAGAAAGTCCGGTACCCGTACCAGTCGTAATTCGTATGAAAATTTCTTTAGTTCCATCTCCGTTCACATCTGCTTCTTCAATCAATGGAGGCCGAGTTTCATCTTCTCCTGCATTCCACAAGAACGTACGGCTTACTTCACCACGCACATCTACCGTGACTTTATGCAAAAGTGTATTCTCAGCAGTGGGATTAGCAGATACCGTGATTCCGTTTTTTTCCGCCAATAGAGTGCCTTTAACGCCGGAAGCCGTTGTATTTTTATCCTGCACTTCTGCCTGAAAAGTAGCAGGAGCGCTCATTGCCGGAGCTGATGCAGAATTTAGCTTTGCTCCTGTAAGGGTACAGCCACTTAAGATCATAATTACAGCTAGGCCCAGCAGTGAGCTTTTTGCCGTAATTTTTTTGTGTCTGGTGATCATAATAATCCTTCTTTCCATTTCCTTTTTACTGCTCGAAATGCCAGCTGTACCTGCCAAACGGATCGGATCGGGTAAGGTTTCTAACAATTTGAGAAGTGTCAAGGCATAACCTCTGTGGCACGCTGGTTCAAGATGCTTCAAGGCCAGAGCATCACAGGCAACCTCTTGATCCTCTTTCATTTGGCGTACGGCATACCACAACAGCGGATTAAACCAATGCATGACCAACAGCAGACCTGTCAGCAGATTTAGCAAAATGTCATGGCGCTTCACATGCGCCAGCTCATGAAGGAATATATGACGGAGCCCGTTCGTCTCCAGAGTGTGTAACGTGGAGGTGGGCAGCAGCAACTTGGGCCGCATAACGCCAAGTAGTGTCGGTACAGCAATCTGCTTCGTCCCGATCAGCTTGACTGGGCGACGCACCTGCATCTCCTGCTTACAGGATTCGAACAACCGTTGGATTTCTGAGGAATGGATCTCCGTTTCCTGTCGAACCCGTGCGGTAAATCGCAGTTGCGCTCGAACCGACAAGCCCAGCACCACCGCCGCTCCGCCAAACCACACCACAACCAGTACATGTATCGGTTCCCATCCTGAATTGGTCGCCTCGGAAGAACTGTCTATTTGCGGATTGATTTGTGCCACATCATCCGATGTAGATGCTCCCGGCAAAAGTCCAGTTTCTTCAATTCCAGTAACTGACGTCGGTTCCTCTACCCCTCCAGTCAACTCTGGTACATAAGTAAAGCCAACTTCCGATTGCGCTGACGGAATAAAGGGACTCTGCGCCGTATCTTTCTCCAGCGGCAACAGATTAAAAATACTAAATGTGCTTTCTGGTGCCCAAGGTATAGCCAGCCTTACGATCAAGGGTATCCACAGAAGATACGTCCAGGTAGGTTTCAGACGATCCTTGAACAGGAAGCGGGTCAATAAGATCAGCAGAGCCAGCACGCTCGCCATGGCAGACAGCGACAATACCTTAACGAACAGATTGTATGCAGCTTCCAGCAAGCGGCTCAGTCCTTTCGTTCATCCAAAATTCTCTTCAGTTCTTCAATATCTTCCCGGGACAACTTTTCATCCTGCAAAAAATTGACCAACATCGGACGCAAAGTTCCACCGTAAATCCGCTTCAGAAAGGATCGTGTCTCCGATTGGACACATTCCTCTTCCCGTACCAGCGGATAATAGGAATACACCCTACCTGTCTGGTTATAACCAATAGCCCGTTTCTCTGTCAGACGCTTAATCAACGTCCGTACCGTCTTTGGGTTCCAGTCCCTGCTGCCTTCTAGTGCTTCAACAATCTCACCTGCAGTGCGTGGGGCACTTGCCCACAGCACCTTCATTACTTCCCACTCGGCATCCGAGATCTTTGGTGTTTCCGAAGACATCATCCTATCCGCCTTTCTTTCCTTTGTATGACTACACTTGTAATCCAATATCCAAAATATACAAGTCAGCATCGTTTATGTCAACCCTAAACTCCCTGCCCACACACGGTACATGGACAATGTACACGGAGATTCATGATTACGTACATTAATAGCAATAATACGGCTTTATTAGTCAAAGATGACTTCAAAGAGGTGGAACCTATGCCTATAAAAACAGGTAATCAATACATCGAACGAATCGACCGGCAAAAGATCAATATCTGGTACAAAGGAACACGTGTTGAAGGTCCTTTATCCAAACACCCTGCCTTTCAGGGTCTCATACAAACACAAGCCGAAATGTATAACATGCAGTGTGATGAACGTTATTTGGCTCAGATGACCTATCCCTCACCTGATACTGGAGATCCGGTTGGTTTATCTTTTCTTCCACCCAAAAATGCTGAAGATTTAGAACGCCGGAGAAAAATGATTGAACTCTGGTCCAACAGACATCACGGATTTTTAGGACGTTCGCCCGATTATATGAATACGGCCATCATGTCTCTGTTCACAGCTGCAGATATCCTTGAGGATCATAATCCGAAATATGCTGAGAACCTCAGAAAATACTATGCCTACTGTCGAGATCATGACATTACATTATCCCATGCCTTCATCCAGCCTCAAGCCAGCAAAATATCCGGCCAGATTGATGCTACAGAGGATTCTATTGCTGCAAAAGTCGTAGAAATCAATGATCAAGGGATGTTTATTACCGGTGCTTTTATGATGGCAACACAGGGAGCTACCTGCGATGAAATGCTTGTATTCCCGACTCCCTCACCCTCACTTGTGGATGATGATAATCCCTTTGCATTTGCCTTCGCGGTGCCTAATGATCTGACTGGGATGACTTTTTTTTGCCGTGAAAGCTACGCTGCCTCATCCACCTACGACCATCCGTTAAGTTCAAGATATGAAGAAATGGATACCCTTGTTATCTTTGACCGCGTACTGATCCCTCATGATCGTATATTTTATTATGGCGATGAGTTGTACTGTTCCCGATTATTCGGCGAGAGTAACTTTCATACGCATATGGCCCACCAAATTATCACCCGCTATATTGCAAAGACCGAGTTTTTTCTTGGTATGCTAGAGTCTTTGGCGGCAGAACAAAATGCTGTCCTTGAGGCCTACACGATTTTGCCTATTTCCAGAATATTAACTTATTTAGAAACTTTCAAAGCCTTAAGACTTGCAGCGGAAATTGGGGCTTCGCTCGACAAATTTGGATATCTCGTTCCAGATAAAGGGCCACTGTTGGCTTCAACCATTCACTTTTCAGAGTTTTATCCAGAGATGGTTGAAATGGTTCAAAACCTCAGTTCAAGCAGTCTTATCATGATCCCCTCTGAAGCCGACTTTACATCAAGTGCCGGTTCGTATCTTTATGAGTATTTGAAGGGAACTGTCTCGGATGCGTGGTATCGAAATGCCTTATACCGGCTAGCTTGGGAACTAGGAGCTGGTGCATTCGGAGGTCGTCAAACCCAGTTTGAGCGGTTATTTTTCGGCAACTCCCAAACGATGGCCTGGCGTATGTACAACAGCTATGATAATCACGAATATTTTCGTCAAATCGTTCACGAATTTATTGCCCCCGATGCCACCTTATCTAAGTCAACAACAGATGGAATTTCCAATTAATCAAGAGTTGCGAAGGTTTATAATGATGTTTTTTAGGATTGATTAAGAGACTGCTACCGCTCTCTTTTTCAGTCCTTTTTGAGCTTTATCAACAAACCAAATTATGAAGAATTAGATGCTTTTTCATACCTGCACTGGACAATTCTGTAATAAGTTGTTTATAGTTTATTAGCATTAGGAAGTGATTTGCTAGCTTAGGAGGGAACAATGAACTATGGGCCATATCATAGTCGTAGAAGATGAACGTGCAATCAGTGACTTAATTACTATGAACCTAAAATTAGTCGGACATACCTATAGCAAGGCTTATCGCGGGCTGGAGGTTATTGAACTGCTGGAACGTGAAAAGGCCGATTTAATTCTGCTCGATATAATGCTGCCCGAACTGGATGGTTTTGAGATCATGCAGCGGATTGCTCACTTACAAATTCCGGTGATTCTGATCACCGCAAAAGATTCACTGGCTGATCGCATCAAAGGCTTTGAGCTGGGCGCCGATGATTATATCATTAAACCTTTTGAAATCCTTGAATTGTTGGCAAGAATCAATGTGGTGTTACGCAGGAGCGAAAAAGGCATTTCCAATTTTCTCTGTGAAAACGTTGAGGTACGTTATCTTGAGAGGCTTGTCATGGTGGATCAGATACCCGTAGATTTAACTGCTAGGGAATTTGAGCTGCTTGAGGTCCTTATCCGCAACAGAAATATTGCTTTATCAAGGGAAAAGTTGCTGGAATTAGCCTGGGGCTATGATTTTGAAGGAGATACCCGTACCGTAGATGTTCACATCAGGCAGCTGCGCAAAAAGCTAGGCTGGGAAGAACGAATTAAAACCGTATTTAAGCTTGGTTACCGCTTGGAAGTTCAGGTCTAGTATGAGATTCTGGCATAAAATTCTGCTGTCAGTCCTCGCTTTCTTCATCGTCGCCCTAGATGTAAGTGTAATCATGATTATGAAAAAAAGCTGGCAGCTAAACATGGACAGCGAAATGCAGCGTGCTTCAAGCGAACAGCTATTAATTGCAAACAACATTTATGAAAATCTTGAATCGATTCAGACCCGTGGGGCCACACTTACCTCTACTTTAATCTCCAGCGTGGCTCAATCCTATGGTGAATTTTATCATAAGCAGGGAATCGGACTACAGCTCTGGGAGAATGACCAGCTGGTTTATCCGAATGCTGGAGTCCCATCAGTCTCAACACCGGAGTCACATTCTATTCAACTCTCTACTGAGCTCCCTGCTCCCTATCAAGCTTTGACGATCGTTTATCAACGTGACATCAGTGACCTGTATGCTAAGCAGCATGAGCTGAACCGTTTTTTTGTAATGATTAACTGGATTATCGGTCCAATTCTGCTCCTATTACTCTACTTGCTGATCCGGCAGCTGACCAAACCACTTAAACAGCTTTCAAAGACTACAAAAACGATCGCTGAAGGTAAATATACCGAGCGCGTACAGTTGCGCAGTAAAGATGAATTTGGTGAGTTAGCCCTGAACTTTAACCGAATGGCAAACGCAGTGGAGCAGCACGTGATCGAACTGTCTAATATGGCCGATGAAAAGCAGAGAATGGTCGATAACCTCGCCCACGAACTGCGCACACCTTTAACCAGTATGCAGGGATTTGCTGAATTTCTGACTTCCGCAAATATAGGACAGGAAGAACAGCAGATGGCTGGTCAATATATCCTTAGTGAAACCTTACGCCTGAAGAATTTAGCCTTCAAACTGCTGGATTTGTCTGTTCTACGGCATCATCCTCTGACTCTGAAACAGGTAGATATCTCAGATTTGTTCAAATCGGTTAAACAGATTGAGCAGCTTAAATTGGACGAAGCAGGCATCAAGCTAGAAATGGATTATTCCATCCCTGCGGTTTGGGGTGATCATGATCTGCTAGCTTCCTTCTTGGTTAACCTTGTCGAGAATTCCATTCATGCATCCCCGCAAGGGAGCACCATCCGCATGCTTGCCTATGTATTACATGATGAAGCCATATTGGAAGTATGTGATTTGGGATTTGGGATGACCCCGGAACAGAGCGTGCGTGTTTTTGAACCCTTTTATCGAGGTGAAAAATCGCGTACACGCGAATACGGGGGTGCGGGTCTTGGTTTATCTTTATGCAAGCAAATCGCAGATGCACATCAAGCCAGAATTTCACTGAATTCTACTTTAGGTCAAGGGACAAGTATCCGCATCTTTTTACAACTCCATAACATCTGTTCACTTACTCTATAACATCTATAGTTTAAGGTTTAGGAAGATTCAGTATCATCCGAAGTAAATGGAGGTTATTCAAGTGAATAACAAAAAATTCCCCACTACTTTAGCTATACTCCTGTTCTCGGGGAGTCTGCTAATCGTCAGTGCTGTCATTCAAAACACCACCCATTTAGCTTTAACCAGAACCAAAACCCCTGGGGTGAAGTTGGAAGCACCAACGCCGGTGTCCACAGAGAATGACGATCTACAACCGCAGATGAGTCCTAAAGAAATACAACCCATTAACAATTTCATAGATATGGCGGGTCATGAGACTTCTGAATCCAAACGGACCACTGTCACACCGCCTGCTGCAGGGAATTTGAGTCAGACTGATGCCGTTATTCTTGCTGCTACAAGCGTTCGAAAATTATACGATGTCGACATTGTCAAGCTACAGATGCGGGTTATTCTGAGTGATACCCAAACCTCGCCGCCGTGGACATGGGCTGTACATTTCAGTCCATATAACGCCAAGACCCTAGAAGGGCAAGGGAAGGAATTCTGGGAATATGATGTACTAATTGATCCCATAAACGGTATGGTAGTGAATACGACCGCGATTAATAATGCTCTGAAAAGAACACCAATTAGCGCTTCTGCTGCCAGCACTATCTATAAAGATGCACGTTGGATCAATGCGGCCATTGCTATCCTTACAGATAAACAAAAAGAAAGCCGGAAAATTGCTACAGCAGCACTGATCAACACTGAAACCAATGATAAACGCGGCATGGTCGCTGTTCAGATGATGCTGGAAGATGGCAGCAGCTACACGGCAGAAATGCGTTATCCTGATCAAAGTCTGCGCTGCCTTACCTACGAGCCTGCTAAAGTAGTGAAATAAATCAAAAATAGAATCAGCTCTTCACTAATCCTACTTTTATGTCGATAATTTATATGACATGGAAAAGTATGGAGGAGCATATGAACACTAATCGCAGAACCGAACCTTTTCGATATACCCTTAAAGAACCTGTAACATTTGATCTTCATATTCTTACAATTAACGGAATCCAGGTTCCTTCCAAGCCTGTAAGGGCTGTATTGTTCGACATCAGTCGATCGGGTTGCCACTTATCGTTACCCCTCAATATCAACCCAGAAAATAACCTAGTACGCATTGGCATGGAAATGAATCTTACGGATGAATCTATGTACATAGAAGGAATATTGAAATGGAACAAAGAACAGCAAGGCAGTTTCCACTACGGCATTCAATTGGACATCCCTGAGAATGACGGTGATCGACTCCCAAGGGTACTTCGCATCCTTGCTGGAGAAGGCAAAATATTAGTTCGTTAAGATAACAAAAAAAGAGTAGTTTTAATCTAAAAAAGCAACAACCCGCATTTTCATGCAGGGTTGTTGCTTTTTAGCTATTACGATCCAAACTTATTGTTGTATCCGAAATTACTGATTAACATTTTCTGGATTATATTCTCGAGGCACATCCCGTTCAGGGGATGCTGCTACAGCTTTTTCTTTCTCCAATACCTCTCTTAAATCATCCTGAATTCTGCGATTCCATAAGGGAACCCCAGAGCGATAAGCAGCTCTGCCCGTCAAATGCGCAGATAAAGGTGAGGTCATAAATACAAAGACAATCCCCAGTAGCAGCTTAGCACTTATATGATCTAGAAAAAATGCAAAATATAGAAAGGCCCCGCTCAGAACACATAAAACACCAAGGGTGGCACTTTTAGCAGCGGCATGCGATCTCAGATAAACATCAGGCAGCCGAATCAGTCCATAAGCACTTACAGCACTAAGCAATGCCCCCATCAGAATTAACAAAGCAAACAGCAATTCACCGACTGTCTTGATCGTTTCCATGTTCTAGCACCACTCCCCTTTCGATGTATCTGGCAAATGCCGTCGTGCCGATAAAGGAAAGAATGCCTATTAACAAAATAATTTCGATAAAAGCCTGCGTTCGGAGTAAAACCGAAAGAACGGCTACCATGGCTAACAGATTAATTCCAATCGTATCCAGTGCCGCTACCCGGTCGGGCAAAGAAGGTCCCTTCAACAACCGCCAAGCACATACACCAATCGCCAGCGCCATAATCGTAAGCGAGAGCATAAGAATAAATTGGATCATTAACGGGTCACCTCCAATATCGCACGCTCAAAGGTGTCACGGATATTCGCTCTGAACTGTGCGGGATCCTCAACATCCATGGCATGAATATACAAAGTCCGGTTATCATCCGATACTTCAAGTACCACAGATCCGGGAGTAAGGCAGAGCAATGTGATCAAAGTAGCCACTTCCCAATCCGATTTCAGCTCTGTAGTATATTTCAAGATTGCTGGACGTATATTAAGCTCCGGTCTCAGAACGGCTTTTACCACTACATAACTTGAAACGACCAGTTCCCGCAGCAGCAACAGGATTAGCTTAATAATTGCCCACACTTTTCCTAGATATAATCTGGGCCAAAAACGTCGCATTCCGAGCAGAATGAGGATACCGATCAAGAAACCAATGACGAAACGTGGCCCAGTCCAGTCATTGTGCAGGAACATCCACAGGAATGCTATCATGAAATTCAATAATAGTTGAAAAGCCATAGTATCACTCCTTCATGACAGCGTTAATGTATAGTGCTGGATCAGCCAGTACAGCTCCGGCTTGGCTGACAAGTCCGTTTACCGTCTCCGCACCCACACCCATCAGAATTACAATCGCGAACAGAACAGCTGCCGGTGCCATCATAGCTTTATAATGAAGCGGTTTGACCTGTTCCTCCCTTTTCTCCCCACCCCAGAACACTTGCTGGAATACCTTGATCAAGGAATATAACACTACGAAGCTTGACGCAAGTGCAATCAGCGCCAGAGCCACGTGATTCTCGCCAAATCCACTCCGCACCATCATCACTTTTCCAGCGAAACCACTAAGGGGTGGAACACCAACCAATGCCAAAGTCAATACAAAAAACATCCAGCCGGTCCACGGATAACGTCGGATTAAACCACCCATTTCTCTTAAGCGGTCAGTGCCTGAAGCTGAGATAATCATCCCACCCAGGAAGAATAATAATGCTTTGGCAACCATGTCATGCATTAAATAAAACACTACACCATTTAACGAATCCTGAGTCGCGACAGAGATCCCAAAAGCAATAAATCCTACACTGATGATGATATTATAATTAAATATTCGGCCCAGATCGTTGTAAGCCAATGCCCCGATTGCCCCAAGTATCATCGTCGCCCCCGCCATCCAAGCAATCAATGTATGGGTAAGTCCCGGTTCTTGAATAAAAATCAAAGTAAAGGTACGAGTAATTGCATACAATCCGACCTTGGTTAGCAAAGCCCCAAACAGGGCTCTAACAGCCAATGGCGGTGCACTATAAGAATCGGGAAGCCAGAAAAAGAGCAGTAAACCTGCCTTAATCGAAAATACAATTAGCAGCAGGACCGCAATGACGTTCATTACTCCGCCTTGTCCCGCCTCTGCTACACGCATAGATAGATGCGCCATATTCAGTGTTCCTGTCGCGGCATATAAATAAGCAATCGTCGCCACAAACAAGGAAGAGGAAATCACATTAATTAATACATACTTTAATGTCTCTCGCAGTTGACCCTTGGACCCACCAAGTACGATCAAAGCGTAAGAGGCAACTAACAGCACCTCAAAACAGACAAACAAGTTAAACAGGTCCCCGGTGAGGAAAGAACCAAACACCCCGGTTAATAAAAAATGGAAAAACGGATAGTAATAAAACCGTTCTCTGTCTTCCCCAATGCTAGCGAAGGAAAAAAACAGACAAGCCGCGCCAACAATGGCCGCAGTCAACACTAGCAATGCCGAAAACATATCGGCAACAAACACAATGCCATAAGGTGGACGCCATCCCCCCATATATAAGGTCTGGATACCGTTTGTATTTACCTGATACACAATGAATCCTGCAACAAAGATATTTAAAAACACACTGACGGCACTTATGATTCGTTGCAGACGTACTCGTTCTTTCAGAAAAATGAGTATAACTGCCGTAATGGCCGGAATCAGCAGAGGCAGCACTAACAAGTTGTTCATCGTCTCTCCTCCTTGGTTCCTTCCACATCATCGGTACCCGTCGAGCGGTAAGTCCGGTATGCCAAAACAATAAAAAATGCTGTTACTCCAAAGCTAATTACAATAGAGGTCAAAATGAGCGCCTGCGGCAAAGGATCGACATAAGCTTCCGCTTCCTCACCCAGCAATGGTGCAGCACCTGTCTTGAGGCCAGACATTGTCAGTAACAACAAATGAACGCCGTGCGTTATTAAAGTGGTTCCCAGAAGGATGCGCAGCAAGCTTTTGGAAAGAACTAGATAAACACCTACGGAAAACAGTACACCGATCGCCAGGGCAATAATAAGCTCCATTAGCTATCCCTCCCGATCGTAAATATGATATTCATAGTGACACCAATAACAGCTAAGAAAACACCAAGATCAAAGAACATTGCTGTGGTCAGTTCTGTTTTTCCCATAAGTGGCAGTTGGAAATAGCCAAACGCTTGGCTCAGAAAAGGTACATCGAATAAAAACGAACCTATTCCTGTAAGAAAAGCTACAGATACCCCAACCGCGATTAACTTACGATAGTCGATAGGCAATACCTTCTCAACCATATCAATCCCAAAAGTAATGGCGAGCAGTACCAATGCGGCTGATGCCATCAAAGCCCCAATAAATCCGCCTCCCGGATTATTATGTCCGGCGAAAAACAGATAAAGCGAAAATATTAGTATCATAACGAAGGCTACTTTAGCTACCGCTTGTAGTAACACATCATCACTTACAGAAGAACGTGGTTTATTATCCTTCTCAGCCCGCTTCAGTGGGGCAATGTTTCCATCCGTATCCAGTTGCAGTTTGATCATGGAATAAATAGCAAGTGAGGCAAGGCCAAGCACTGTAATTTCAAACATGGTATCAAAGCCGCGGAAATCAACGAGCAGAACATTAACAATATTTTTACCGCCACCCAAGGTATAGCTATTCTCCACATAATATTTCGAGATGGATTCGAACGGACTACTGCCTAAAGCAGCAAGTGCAACCAATGTCATGGTTATTCCCATCCCAATGGAAATAATTAGCTTAGGCAAGCGGGACCGAAGTTTGAGCGGTTCTTTCTCCAGCTTAGGCAAATGCCGAAAACATAGCAGGAACAATGTAACGGATACTACTTCGACAATCATCTGCGTAAGCGCCAGATCAGGTGCCCGGAACAGAACAAAGAGTAAAGTAACCATATAACCAACCATTCCTGTTAACAAAATAGCTGTAATTCTGGAACGTATAAATGGGATAGCCAAAGCGCCCACAAGCATAACCATAACAACAATAACTTCAAACAAAGAAAACGGAGCATATTCAGTTGTCCCAAGCGTTATTCCATCGGTATACCACACGGCTCCACCAATGGCTACGATCAGGAAAGCGAAGATATACATCAAGTAATGGCGCATGGAACCTGTCATATAGGTGCCAGTCAACGCCTTAGACGATTTCTCGACCAGCCGGATTACTCCGTCATAGACTTGATTTAAAGTGTAGCCACTACCCCATTCTTTATCGACCAGACTCCAGCGGCCATAGATTCGGTAAACAATCATACCAAGAATCACAACACCAAGTGTCATCCATATTTCTGGTGTAAAGCCGTGCCAGAAATGAATATTCACAACAAAGGGTTCTCCGGTCTGCAAGATTGGGTGAATAGCATTCATTGCAGGGATAATAAGTGTTTTGGATAATATATTCGGGAAAAAACCGATAAATATAGACAGCACTGCTAGCAGGCACGGGGCAAGCAGAAGTCCAAATGGGGCTTCATGCGGTTTTTTGTCCAGCTTCTCAGGCTGATATTTTCCGAAAAAGGTGTGGAAAACCAAAATCATACTGTATGCAAAAGTAAACACGCTGGCAATCCAGGCCAAAACCGGGAAGAGCGTAAACAACGAGGGAATAGACAATATATCCAAGTTTCGGATATTCAGAACAGCCGTAAAAAACATCTCTTTACTTAAAAACCCGGAAAATGGCGGCAAACCAGCCATCGAGAAACTGCCGATCATCGCTACCGTAAAGGTAACCGGCATAATGGAAATCAGTCCGCCCAGCTTTCGCAGGTCTCGGGTACCCGTCTCATGGTCAACTATACCGACCATCATAAACAAAGAGCCTTTAAAGATGGCATGGTTAATAAGGTGAAAGATAGCCGCTGTTGTTGCAGCAGTATAAAAGACTGAATCTTCCCCTACATAAAATGCCGCTGCCGATCCCATTCCCAGCAATCCCATAATTAGTCCAAGTTGACTAATCGTTGAATAGGCTAATAGAGCCTTCAGGTCCGTCTGCTTCATCGCCTGGATGGAGCCATAAATCAAGGTGATCAAACCGACGCCTGACACAACCCAGAACCACTCATATTGCCCCGCAAAAACAGGGCTGAAACGGGCGACAAGATACAATCCAGCTTTAACCATCGTTGCCGAGTGCAGATAGGCGCTGACGGGTGTCGGTGCCTCCATGGCATCCGGCAGCCAGATATGAAAGGGGAACTGCGCTGATTTGGTGAAGGCGCCTAAGAGAATTAGCAGCATCGCCGGAATAAATAAAGCATGCCCGCTAATATCGCCAACCTCACTCCAAATTTCCCGGATACTAAAGGTGCCTGTCATTACATAAAGCATTAAAAAGCCGGCAAACATCGCTAAACCACCAAATACGGTAATCAACATAGATTTGAGAGCACCATACCGCGATTTTTGCCGCCGATGCCAAAAGGCAATTAACAGAAATGACGAAACACTTGTTAATTCCCAAAAGCCGTATAACACCATCAAGTTATCCGAGAGCACAACGCCAAGCATCGCCCCCATAAATAACATTAGATAAATATAAAAAGGGGTTAACGCTTCTTTTCGCCGGTCCAGATAATAAATTGAGTAAATAATCACAAGACTACCCATCCCAGTGATTAGCAAAGCAAACAACAAACTTAATCCATCCAGATGGAACACCAAATCAATTCCTAGTGAAGGAATCCATGAAATGGTTTCATATCCCAAATCCCCACCCCTAATAACGGGAATCCGGGTTAAGAAATAAACAAACAAAACGAGTGAACCAGGGAAAACAAGCCATCCTCTATGAAGGTTGGGTGCTCTCTTGGACAAAAGTGCGATTACTAAGGCCATTAGAAACGGAACAAGTATGATTACATGCAGCAAAGGCAGTCC
Organism: Paenibacillus sp. FSL H7-0716; assembly: GCF_038002705.1. Taxonomy (NCBI): domain Bacteria; kingdom Bacillati; phylum Bacillota; class Bacilli; order Caryophanales; family Paenibacillaceae; genus Paenibacillus; species Paenibacillus sp. FSL H7-0716. Next base: position 39,666 of record NZ_JBBODA010000032.1, on the reverse strand, counting down.
TCCTTTTCCACTTGAGCTTATCAAGTTGTGAACTTTAGTACTTACTTTTTTACCAAAAGCCAAAGATCATATGATTGGTAGGGCCTTATATACAAGGCCCCAATGTTGATAAGGGCAAGCCTGATTATAAAGAATCAGTCAATGTGCCATCACAAATATGCAGATATCTAGCCTTTCCATCTTCTTGCTCAATTCTGAATAAACCGTTCTCAAATTCTGTGTGTAGTTCGTGGAAGAACTTTCCCTTAAGCGAATACTCTCCCTGAGGTTCATCACTGAGCTGATACTCAGCCCCGTTTTTGACCAGGTAGGCGATAACGCCTTCCTCATGGGTTTCTTCCAGTCCGGCACGCATCCTCTGCACAGCCACGACATGCAGATCCATCATTTTCATTTTACCAATGAGTTCATTGATGAAATTACGTTTGGTAAGCTCCTGCCACCGAGTTTGAGCAGATTGTCCAATGACGATCTGTGTAACCTCATTCTCTTCAGCAACTTCTACAATAATATCTGTTGTTTTTCGGCCTTCACGTTTCCGAATGATAAACTCTGCGCCAGCTTCATCGGCAAGACGTTTCCAGACCGTCATATACATTTCTTTGCTCTGATTATATTCATCAATATCCGAACTATCGACATTTAATACAAACAATGGCGCCCCTATAATTTCAGATAGTTGGACACCACGCCGGATTAAACGCTCCCCATGCGGACCATAATGAACACAAACCATAATCTTTTCATTGTGTATGACCTTCACCCTCCTGTAACATGGCCAAGAAATACAAAAGGAGCCCACTGGCGTTAGGCCCCTTGCGTAATTCTAAAACCCGATAAGTTATACTTAATTATATCTATTCCTATGTTTTTTGTAAAGTTTGATGGTTATCATGGAACATATTTCTTTTTAATGCTTGTATCATGCCCTTCTCTAGCAGTTGTCATACAAAGCTTATTATATATTCCTTTACAGGAATATTCCCTTCATGGTATATTATCATCACAAACAGGAAATACCAAAAAGGAGACGCTATAGAGCCGCTCAACCACATTACGTCATAATAGAGATACGAATGAATTTAATGAATCGAAGTGATCCTTGTTTATGAATACTAACGTTATGAGTGCCTTAGCTGAGCCACACCGCATGCAGATCGTGGAACTATTACGCGAGAATCCTCTAACCGTTGGGGAGATTGCAGAAAGTCTTCAGCTACGGCAGCCTCAAGCGTCCAAGCATTTGCGCGTCCTTAGTGAAGTGGGCTTAATTGAAGTTCAAGCTGTTGCTAACAAGCGCATTTGCAAGCTCCGTCCTGATCCATTTAAGGAAATAGACGATTGGTTAGACTCCTACCGCCATATATGGGAAGATCGATACGATCGACTGGATGATTATTTGCAAAAGCTACAGAGCAATGAAAACAATAAAAAATCTTGAGGAGGATCTATCCCATGACAAATTCTAACCCGTCTAACCAAGTGGTATCCAAAGTTGTTGATGGCAACACATTAGTATTAGAGCGCGTATTCCAAGCTCCACGTGAGCTAGTATTCAAGGCTTTTTCTGAGGCTGAGCATTTGAAGCACTGGTGGGGTCCAAAAGGTTGGACGCTTCCCGTATGTAATATCGATTTCCGTCCAGGGGGTACTTGGCATTATTGCATGAAGTGCGTGGATAAGAATCAAGGTGATTTCTACGGTATGGAATCTTGGGGCAAGGCGTTGTATAAGGAAATCACAGTCCCAGAACAAGTCATTTATACAGATGGGTTCTCAGATGCAGAGGGGAATATTTCAAAAGATTTGCCTGAGACGCTTGTCCAACTAGATTTTATCGACCTGGAGGGTCAGACGAAGCTGGTGAATATCGGTAAATACTCTTCTCCGGATGCCTTGCAACAAGTTATAGATATGGGGATGTTAGAGGGGATTTCCCAAACCTTCGACAATTTGGATGCCCATCTTGAGAATTTACAGAAGAATAACTAGAGCAGCTATCACACGATAAATAGGACGATGCAAGGATACTCTCTCCTGATCGTCCTATTATGTTTATTTTGCAGGAAATAAGAACCTGATACTTTTCGGAAAATATTGCAGGAAAAACGTGTCATTATGCGTGCCCAGCGGATCCGTCTCAAACTTCACACGCTGATCCGCTCCATCAATCTTCTCTTTTAAAATATCATAAGCACGTTTGCTGTTAGGTACCATGTCCTTCTGGGCATTTGTCTTGTGGATCCCTTCCTGCTCACCAACATACATATAAATTCTGCATTCCCTATCTAGTCTTGAAGTCTCCATGAAATGAATGAAATCTTTAAACCATACAGACGCAGATATGAATATATAATTCCCAACAATAGCTTCAGTCTTGTACATCGCGTACAGACTTATTAATCCACCTAGTGAAACACCACCCAAAGCTAATTTCTCCGGCTCGTTGGAGATGCGATAGGAGCTTTTGATATAGGGTACAAGATCCTGATAGACATAATTCAAATAATTATCGCCCTTGCCCCCAAAGGACCAATCCTTAAAAAGAGCAGGCATTTCCCAAGGGGTATATTCATCATTCCGCAGCTGAGAATCAATCCCTATAAAAATAACCGGCTCTGTTACTCCCTCTTCCACATCTTTCTCTATAGCTGTAATCGCCTCTTTGAACAAAAAATCTCCATCCTGTAAGAAAACCGCTGGGAATATCCGCTCCGGAATTAGATGATATTCTTTCGGTAAATATACGGTAATCTGACGATCCATATGTTCAAAAAGCACAAGCTCGCCTGCCCTCATTTGCGTCATATCCCCACTCCTTAACAGTTCAGTACTCGAAACGCTCTACTCATAATCGTTGGTACTACAGAAGCGTGATTTTCATTGGGTGCGACATAGTGCTCAACCTCTAAATTAGGCAAAGCATACTCGTTCAATTTTGAAAATAAACCTGCTGCGTCATCGACCATAAACGACTCTTCACTCCCTACGGTAATCAATAACTTTTGTTTATCGGTCATCTTCACTTGACCATTGTTATAGAACCGCTCCGCATACGTCAGGATTTCATGATCATTCCACCAAATGGATGGACTAGAGGCCAAATAATACTGGAATAGCTTCGCACGAGTGAATAGCGTCCAGAGGATAAATAAACCGCTGAGGGAGTGACCAAACAAGGCTTGTTTATGCTGATCCACATTATATTTCTTGTTAATTGCTGGCATTAACTCTAATTCTAAAAAAGCCAAAAACTTCTCAGCCCCACCATGTGGTCCAATGTCAGCATTTTTCAATCGATCCGGATATACATACTGCTTCGCAGGAGGTGTGAAATCATAAAATCTTCTTTTAGAGACCTCTTCATCTGAACCATAATGTCCAATACCAATCACAATTGCTGGTGCAATAAAAGTTTTTGGGGCATTTCTTGACTGCAATTTCACAACATCCCGACCCAATTGAAAATATGAATTACCATCGAGCATGTAATACACGGGAAGGCCCTTTTCTGGTGCTGCTTCTCTGGGAAGAGAAACCTTTATATCGTACGTGTAACCCATATTCTGTGATTCTAGTTTCCATGATTCTGTGTGTTCGAGCTCTACTTGTGTTGACATTTTATCTGTACACTCTCCCTTACACTCTTGACTTTGCTAATAAATATAAGAAATAAGGAATACCAATAATCGAAACGACCATACCCACGGGTAACTCTGCCGGCTGAAATATTGTTTTGGCAAAATAATCCGAGATCACCAGCAAAAACATCCCAATCACTGCACTGGATAACATAATATAGCGGTGATTAATCCCTACTAATCTTCTGGCGATATGAGGCGCCATCAAGCCTATAAAACTTATAGAACCGGATACAGATACACAAACACTTACAATCCCCACACTGCATAACAGAAAGATCAGCTTTTCTTTTTCTACGGAGATCCCTAAACTCTTTGTACTGGAATCCTCCAATTGAAAATAATTGAGTAAATAGCTTTTACGATACATTACAAATCCTAAAATAAGCACCCAAGGTGCGATCATAATGATATAAGTCCAGTTCGCGCTGTAAATACTTCCGACACTCCAAACCGCAGCCATCTCATAATCACTTGCATTCATTTTCAGAGAAATATACAACGACAACGCACCAAAACCACTGCTAATCGCGATCCCTGTCAAAATCAAGCGTTGCATATCGAGTGCACCATTCCGCCATGAGAAAATAAAGATAATCACAACTGCGGCAAGCCCACCTACAAAACCAAACAGCGGCATGGCTAGTATCGAGAACCAGCTTTCTTTGAAAAAAGTAACTCCCGACATCTGAAAGAAAAACATAAACGCAACGATGGCAGCTCCTGCGCCTGCATTAATCCCAAGGATACCTGGATCAGCCAGCCCGTTACGGGTAATCCCTTGAATGACTGTTCCCGCCATCCCCAGACCTATTCCTACTAATGACGCAATAATGATCCGTGGTAACCGAAACTGAAAAATAACCAGGTCAAATTTAGCATTAGGATCTATTCGCAGCAGTGTTTTTATCACATCCATTACAGACATATCAAACACGCCATTCGTAAGATGAAAATACCCCGCCACAAGGGTTAACAGGATAAAAACTAATAATGTCAGCATATAGCGGCTAAACTGTATTTTACTTCTATCCACGCTGTTCTCCCCCTTTAACCCGAATTAAATAAAGGAAGAACGGGATGCCAATAAAGGCTGTTACAACACCTATCGGCGTCTCAAACGGAAAGTTAATATAACGGCTTAAGACATCGCAAAACGCTAAAAAAACAGCTCCAATCACTGCTGAGCAAGGAATGATAAAGCGATAGTCTATACCTACGATAAAACGTGTAATATGAGGAATGATTAGACCCACAAAGGCTATCTTGCCGACTAAAGCTACTGCTGTCCCGGTCAGACATATAACAGATATAATACTGACAATTTTCACCCATTTTGTTCGTTGACCCAAACTAATCGCCGTTTCATCCCCCAGGGAAGCAACCATTACTGACTTAGAAATACTAACCGCCAAGAGCAGTCCAACGATAATAAAAGGAACTGATAATATTAGCATATCTGGATTAACGGTATGTATTTTCGAGCTATACCAAACGCTAACATTTTGTGAGACTTGAAAAAACATCGCTACTGCTGACGCGATACTACTTAAAAAGGTACCAATTACAGTTCCAATAATGGCTAACCTGACTGGAGATAAGCCGTTTTTAACCAATGAACCAAATCCGAAAACCAAACCCGCTCCGATCGCTGAACCCACCATGGATAAAATAATCATCTGAACATTTGATAATCCCGGATAAAACACCATAGCCAACGTAATAACAAATGCCGATCCGTCATTTACTCCCATAATCGAGGGTGATGCAAGATAGTTACGTGTAACCCCCTGCATTAACGCCCCTGAAACAGCCAAAGCCGCTCCAACTAATAAAGCGGCGATTACACGCGGAAATCTAGATGTCATAATAATGTTGTGGTCCACATTATTAGCATCGAAGTGTGTAATCGCCTGCCATATTGTCAATATTCCAATATCTTTAACACCATATAAGACGGATACAACAATTGCTAATACGATGAATAATGGAGAAGTTGATAGGATCAAAATAACTTTCCAATTTTTTGTATTCATCTTATTCATCGCACCTTCGGTTTTACTTCAACAAGTTTTCAATTGCTGCATCCAGGAATCTTACTTTAGACCAAGCCGTTCCACCTTGTGCCAACGGATCAATTGCATTTACAAACACATGATTATTTTTGACAGCAGTAACGCTTTTGAAGATCGGATTCTTGAGCAAATCATCAAGTGCTGTTGCATTATCAGTATTCTCGCTAGTCTCAAACTGCAAGAAAATATAGTCCGGATTAATATCCGCCAAAGCTTCTAATGAAAGCTCTGCTTGTGCCTCTGTAGAGGAGATCACCTCAGGAATGGCAGCACCCAGATCTTCATAAATAACCGGATTCAAATAAACGCCAGCAGGATACACACACATACTGCCTTGACGAATACGAATGACTAGAATGGATTGATCTTTCAGCTTTTCTCCAATTTCAGCCTTTGCACCCGCAGCTTTGGATTCATAATCACTAATAATTTTTTCTGCATCTGTGGTCTTACCGGATAATTGGCCTAATAAGAGCAAATTATCTTTCCAGTTTGTTGAAATATGTGAATAAGGAATCATCGTTTGAATTTTATTAAGTGCGCCAGCCACATCTTCCCCAAACTTGGAAGACCCTAAGATAACATCTGGATCCAGTTGCAGAATCGCTTCATTACTTGGAGCAAATTTATCCCCCACTAACGATGCACCCGCTAGCTCTGTTGACAGATAACCTGGAATGGCATCAGCTATTGCAAGTACACCTACAGGTTTCACTCCCAGTATGGCAGCATCTTCCATAGATTCGAGACTTGCTGCTACAATATTATTAATCTCTGCAGGCACGACATAATCCTTGCCCAAATATGTAACGGTTTGTTCAGTGGCAACGGCCTCCTGAGCCGCATTTCCTTTGTTATTTGCAGTTCCTTCTGCTGCTACTGCAGCATTATTTGTGCTTTTTTCTGAAGCTGTCTTATCCTTTTCATTGTTACCGCAAGCTGCCAAACTCAAAGCTAAAACTGCTGATACCCCTGCTAATAAATATTTTTTCTGATTCATATTCAATCTCCCCATCTATATTTTATTTATCATTCTTCAAATTAAAGTAATGATAATGAGAATCGTTATCATATTAAATCATATGAGAATAATTATCAATACTTTTCTTTGATTATATGAAACCTTGTAATTTAACAGTTGCGTTGAATTATTAGTGAACACGCAGAAGAACCCGCACCAAATGCGGGTTCTTCTACACTATAAATATGAGTCCGTTTTTTTAATCAGCGTTATAAAACTCAGATAAGTCACGGAACAACAATCCGCACTCCTCTAGTCTATTAAGTTCCTCATCCACATCAGTGATCAAATTGCTTTCTCTCTCATGGGCTGTATTGATTAGCCACGGTTGTCCCTGCTTTAGAAAACAAAGATCATCAGGCAGCCTGGTCTGTACCCACGAGTACAAGCTGGTGGAACAGGATAAAAGAATATTGACCGCTTCAGGTGAACAATGAAAAAAATAAACATCTGCATAATGCCCCATAAGCCGAGTCCCCGGCCAATAGTCATCTTTTATGACCTTTTTGAGAAAAGGTTGTAGCTGTTCAAGCAGTTTAAATCCTTCTGGCTCCAACTCCATCTGATCACGTTTTACTAGAATAAATTCATCACATACTTCCATAGCTACCTGTACCAGCGTCTTGTAGGTCTGACCCGTTGGTTCCTGCAAAATAGTATGAATAATAATGTACCCCCTCTACTTCTTTGTATTATTCAAATATTCTTTATGCATCCTACCCCAGCCACACATGCTATCCAACACTGTAATTAGCGATTTGCCATGTTCTGAAATACTATATTCCACCCTCAAAGGAAGCTCATGATAACTCACCCGGTCGATAAGCTGATCCTCTTCAAGCTCCCGTAATTGTTTAGCTAACGTACCTTGGGAGACATCAGGGATGATCCGTCTAAGTTCACCAAATCGTTTTGTGCCATCTATCAATAAAATAAATAAAATGAGCGGCTTCCACTTTCCACCGATCTTTTCAAGTGTTGTAAGAACCCCAGTCAATCTCGGCTCCAGCAAATCCATGTGATCCCCTCTTTCGATAGTTATATAACTATATGTTCGAACCAGCTAGTACGAAAAATCGTACCTAGTACGAAAAAAGTGCGTACTGTGCAGGTTATATTTTATAGCTAATAATAAAAAACAGATCTTAATAAGTCCAATTAACTATGAACGGAGAAGATAAATATGTCCACTATTTCATTAAAAAACCAGCGCATCGTCATTATCGGAGGAAGCTCCGGAATAGGGCTAGCGACTGCCAAACAAGCGGTTGAACAAGGCGCAGCTGTCATAATCGCTGGGCGTTCACAAGATAAATTAGAGAAAGCTCAAATGCTTCTAGGATTCGATTCTGTTGAAATTCATTCACTAGATAATCAAAATGAACAGAACTTGAAAGCTTTCTTTGAAAAAATCGGCGCATTTGACCATTTGTTCACTCCGGGAGCCTCCTATGTTAGAGGACCCATTACTTCTAGCTTGGAGATTGCACACAGTTGCTTTAATGCAAAGTTCTGGCCGCAATATAATGCTGTAAAGCATTCCATCCCTTTTATCAACCCTACAGGCTCCATTGTTCTTATGTCCGGCGCATTCAGCCAACGTCCACTTGCAGACGGTGCCTCCTATGCAGCTTGTAACGGCGCGATTGAAAGTCTGGGAAAAGCATTAGCAGTAGAATTGGCACCGATTCGGGTAAATGTCATCTCCCCCGGAACCATTCATACCAACTTTAATTGGGAAGGTGCAGAACAGGAAACTAGAGACAAGGCTTACGACGAATATACGAATATCAATCTCCTTGGCAGGGTTGGCCATGCCGACGAAGCAGCACATACAACGATTTATTTGATGACCAATAACTATACAACAGGAAGTACTTTATTTCCGGACGGGGGATATATTTTGCGATAAAAAACGCTGAGTCAATAGGTAGGAAACGCTACTTATTGACTCAGCTTCTTTTAGTTTAAAGTATCAGGGATTAATTCCTGGTTATCAGCCAGGGGATCATTTTCCCTTAGTTACGCTCACAGTAATTCCAAGTAAGGCGCATAACCTCATTTGATTATGAACTCCAATGACTACTTCGTATTAAAGATTATACTTATGGAATCCTCCTGAATCTCCTTAATTGTATATATACCAATTTTTTCAGCAGCACTCACTAGCGCTGAGATATACTCAGGAGTTGAATTTAATTTCCGAGCAGAGGGCTTCAGGTTAATGGAGAACTCCTCCCCATGCTCGTCAACATCAAGAGATTTCACATAAACTTTAAATACCTTTACATAATGCTCATAGTTAACCAAATGTTCTTCAGTAACACCTTGAAATGAAACATTTACTTTCAAGGATTCCGGCTTCAGGAAGCTCACGTTACCTGCATTGTCTACCTGACCTACTTCAGGATTCAACACTTGATATTCAACTCCGTCAAGGATTGTATAATCCATCCCATTATCCATAGTAACTAGTAAATTAAGACGCACATCGATAGCTTCTGGTCCGATTAATGTCAGATAGTCGCTTACTTCATGCTTGGTCGTTTGTTCAGCCTCTTTCCCGGCGAACATAATCAATGGACTATGTACACGTCTATTCCATGACTTCTCTTCATGTGTACCCAAAGGGTCCATCTGAAAGAATAGGTCCTTCCCTAATACAAATCCCTTCGACTTTAGTACAGTCACAAGCGGATCAATTGGCATTCCTTCGGTTACGCCCATGTCGAGCCAAATCTTTAAGGCAGGCTTCCCGGACTCTTTCGCCAACTCCTCCAACATGCGCCCATTGCCTACCCAAGTAGCAGGGGATAAAGCTCCTATCGACGAAAAAGTCTCAGGATGTTGATATCCCATCCATAATGCCTGAACAGCACCGAATGACGATCCCATAATCATCCGGTGATCCCGATCGGGAATGGTCCGGTAAGCACCATCCACATAGGGAATAACTGTATTGATAAAATATTGGGTAAATTCGGCTGCACTCGCTCCATCCGAAGGAATAGACTGATCCGGAAATGGAACATACTCCATTCCCCGTTCTGATCCATCACTTGAAGCGACTCCTATCACGATAACCTTCTCCATGGTTCCATCAGCAACAAGCTGATCAATGATCTCCTCAACTCTCCATTCTTTGCCTAAAGAGCTGGTATTTGTGTTAAAAACATTCTGCCCATCGTGCATATACACAACAGGATAACGCTCGCTGTCAGCTTCATACCCTGCAGGTAAATAAACAAATATTCTCCGCTCACCTATATTTTCTATGTGCACAGTACCCTTTGCTACCACCTTATTGGTTGGGTTCTCCGATGCTTTAGAAGTATTGCTTATCGTTGGATTGGGGGTTGGTGATGTAGCAACTTTTTCATTTACATTTTCGTAACTGGAACATCCCGAAAGCGCTAACAAAACTAATATTGCAAACCCCAAAAAGCTCCATCTAAATAATCCATTTGAATGCATAGAACCCCTCCTGATTTTTGTTCAAACGTTTTCACAACTCTCATTATACAGGATTTATATGGGATAATGAACATTTTTTCACAAGTTGGGGCAATGTGTAAAAGCGCTCAAGTTTAATTGTATTTCATACAACTATAATCCATCAGAGCGCTCGATCACTGGATATAAGTGTATTTTGTGCAGTTATTTTCTGAAATCACGCCCTTATAAGTGGATTCTCTAGTTTTTAGTTGTATCAAGTGCAGTTAAAGTCAGGATTATTCTTTTAGCACTCGAAATAACTGCACAAAGTACAGCTATTTCGCAGATTCCTTCAACATCACACCAACATCCGACACCAAAAAAATCAAAGAAGCAATCAGTCAGCTTCCACTAGCTCATCATTTGCAAAAACAAACCTTCCCGCAGACCAAAAACACCAGACAAGGATTCTCCACGAACTGAAGGATCGTTGTCTGGTGTTTTATTCAGATTCAGAAAGGGTTGTTTTGAGACAATCTCTTCTTTCCAATTAGTACTGTTGTCCTTCCTCGTAGGATACGAACAGCATTCTACGTTGCACATCCATAAGCATACGAATCACCCAACTTGCTAACAAGGCAACAACAAATCCAGCTACTACATAGGAGATATATTGTTGGGATAATGTCCAGTCGATCTGGAACAAAGCAAACACACTATTCTCTAAGATGTTCAAATCCATGGTTTGCAAGAAAATCTGGTGCAGCACAGGTAGTGTAATCAGGCCCAGTGCAGCCGCTACTACAGTTACTGTTATTGAAAAGAATATAATGCTGGATACGAATCGACCCATAATCAGCATGACGTTACGGGCAAACTTCGCTCCATGAAAACCTAACTTCATTCGTTGCAGAAAGCCCGCTCCCTCCAGCTGCATATCCGATCTGGCCTCTTCAATAGGTCTAGGAATATCTAACAATGATCTGACCAGCTCTTGCTCAAATTGTACGATGTAATCCAATCCCTTAGCTACTGCAAAAAACAAAGGAATTCCGATGAATATTGGGGTTAACGCAATGGATAACGTCAGCCCTGTCACCATAAACACGAAATATACAATCGTAAGCGGCAAAGAGATTAAGAAGTATAAAATACTCCGATATGTCTATGGACTTGCTCCACGTTTGCGCGTTTTAGATTGGGGTTGTGATTCTGCTGGAATATGCATGGAATCAAGAGCTCCCATCGGCATAGTGTATAACTTATCATTCATTTCTATTGTCCTTCCTCTCACGTTTTTCAATTAATCTCATTATACGTGGGAAAAAGAAGGCTCAAAACAGTCTTGGGGCTGGAGTCATACCAGACTAAAGGCTAGGATTTGCAGCTTCAAGGCGCATAATTAACCAGATTTATGATTTTTCTAGGCTACAGCTCCAACTTATTTCCCTTTTCCAGCCGTACAATCTGCTGTTCGCCATTATCTGCCAGCTCTCTGAACTGATTAATGGTTTCACGCATTTTGGGGAGAGCTTCCTGCTTATAAGTACTGATGGAATCGAGAGCAGATAGCACATCTGTAAAAGCTTGCTTTAATGTATCCACTGAAATACTTGATTCTAACGACTGTTTATGGATTTCCGCCCCTTGGTTTTTCAACATTTTTGAGGTACCGCTGATCAGGCTATCGGTGGTTTGATTTAAAAGTTCGATCTTTTTCAAAACAATTCGTTGATTATACAGCGCACTAGCTACCGTAACCGATATTTTCAAGGCAGACACGGTAACATTTCTAGCTCTGTCCACCCCTCTGATCAGCTCTTTATTATTTCGAATAACCACTTCTATGGCCATAATTCCTTGTTGATTCACTACAAGCATCTGTTGCAAATCCATGACACGCTGCCGCAGCGGAAAAAGCACTTCTTCTGTAATGAACCGAACTTTCTCCTCATCCTCATCACGCAGCTTAGCCGCTTCCAGTTGCGTCTCTATTTCCTGATCCATCAGCATGCCGAGCTGAATTTCTTTTTGTAGCTTTTTTGTGAGTTCCCGAAGGGACTGTTGCTCGAATTCCAGCGTAGTATTGTCGTTCTTCAAAACAGTCTTACCCTTGTCTAAAGAAATTATAATATCTGAAATGACAGCATCCGCCTTTTGATATTTAGCAAAATAACTACGTAATGGATTAAAGAACTTCCCAAGAAAACCCGTCTTGGCAAAATCTACTGCACTGGGATCCAAATCCTTCAGCTGGAGATTAAGCTCCGTCAAACCTTTCGCTACTTGGCCGCCTTCATCCCCTGTCTTTGATAAATTCCCCACTGAAACCTGCAACAGAGAATTTTTGTCCGAAGAGGATCTCATCGTTTCCATACCGAAGCTATCAATGGATTGCAACACCGCTTTCCGCTTATCCAGTGACTCTAAATTCAGATCCAGAATGGCTGAGACATTGTTTACTGCCAGTGCTTTCAGTTGTGATACTTCCTCAGGCTCAGGTTTAACCTGCTCCTCAATTACTGATTTCAGCTTTTCCTGACTTACGACTTCCATAGTAAACGACATAGAACCCCTCCTATAAAAAATAGCTTACATTTGAACATTGAGCAGGTTGCCGATTTTATAGACTACATCATCTGTATCTGCATTGATGTTGGCCGCTTCATTTATACTCGAAATACTCTCAAGTGCCTTGATATTCGCATTGTAGCCAATCGTATAAATCGGGATTTTGTAGGTCTCAATAAGACCTCTGATGTCATTCAAGGAATGCCCTTCATTGGTCTCCCCATCACTTAATACAAAGATCAACGGCTTCAAATCCGGATTTAGCTGTAATTCCGTTTGAAGCATATGGATGGCTACCGCAATCCCGTCAAAAGTAGCCGTCCCCCCATTTGCTTGTAGACTGTCAATCGCACCAACAAACATGGACTGCTGGTTCGTGTCATATTTTCCAATTGGAAGATTGATTGTAACGTTATCAGAGTAAGAGACAAAACCAATGCTGTTATCCTTGCCCAAGTACTTCTGGCCTGTTAATAAAGATTGCTTCAAGCGGTTCAAGGGTTCCCCGTTCATACTTCCTGAGACATCTGCCACAAATACTGCGGCGATAGGTTTATTGCCATTTTTCTTCTCTTTCCACAGCTTTTGAGCTGAGGATATAAGACTGCCATCCACTGTACTAAGCTCTGATTGGTACTCATTAAGACCATTGAAACCTTTTTTCTCACCCAGCTCCTGGTATTTTTCCTGTTCAACAAACTCAGCAAACTTCTTAATAATATCGAGTTTTTCCTGAGGAAGATCACCCAAAGCATAAAGCGGGCTGTCATGTCTTACACCAAAAGGAGTGAATACATACCCCCCTTTCAAATCTGTTGCATTCACAAAGATCTGGTATTCTAAGACAAAAGCATCAAGCTTACCGGTTTTTGCAGCCTCTCGCATCTGTAAAGTGGTTGAGGCGATAAAGGGAACATTTGCTTGGAATTTCTCAAAGCCCTGCACCGCTTGCTCACCAAGTAAGTCTGAACCGCCAAATGTCCCAAGCGCTGTTACCAGAAAGTTTAAACCCGTAGAACTGGCAAAAGGGTCAGTATAGCCCATTGATAATTCATTATTTGCTATGGCGTCAGTAACCGTCTTAACGTTTAAAGAACCGTATTTCTCTATTAATTCATCATATTTCGCCTTACTGGTAACAATACCAGCTACATTACCTACAAGGCGTTTAGTGATCACCTGAATGTTCATCCCGTTTGCTTTTACCATTTCGCCCCACAACTCATTTGAAGGGGTAAAGGCATCTGGCACATACTTCCCAGATCTTATGTAATCTGTCGCTGTACCTGAAGCAATATTACGGATTTTCACAGATACGTGACTCCCGTTCACCTCAATATTAGAGTTGTTAAAATCTGTAGCAACTTCATTTAACCAACCATCATTACCCGTTCCTGATTTCTCTGTAGAAGAGAATATCTCTACAAAGCTATCTGTTGTATTGTCTACGGATACAGGAAACTTTGAGATATCTGGTAATGAATCCCCAATCGCAACAGGATCCAGGTCAATCTGGCCTTTGATTTGCTCAGCAGTTGTCACGTTTATGTTCTTGTATAGCTTCTCAAGCTGCTTCCCCGCATCTTCGGATGAAATCTGGGTTTTGGTTTTTCCTATATTAGAGGTTAAGGTGATTCCAAAATACACGAGAGCAAAAACTACCACCGTAATGGTTCCTAAAACTGCTACTGTTTTTCCTTTATTAGCCATACACATCTCCCCTTCATTGCTTATAAAATTTCGTCTGCTTGATCAGCTCATCAATTTCCTTCATACAAGGCATCTCTTCAACATCTGTATAATCTGTACTGTCAAGTAACGATATTTCCAGCAGGAGCTTATCCAGCTTCAGCAGAATCTCTTCATTTGCCCCAAGATACCCCGTTACGTAGGCCAAATACTCATTGTACAAAGCTGTCTTTTTTTGCACCAATTTATCAGAGAACTGCGAAGGTCTATGCTGGCTGGAGAAAAGGGTGAACTCTGAGGCATCAAATACACTGAGTTTATTCAGAATCCCTCGAATGTTCAGGTAAAAAAGCTTCGCTACTTCATAACTGACTGCATTAAATTTTTTGAAGCTAAGTTCAGTGGATTCGAATCTCTGACCTAAAACATCTAACAAGGTACTTCTCTTTTTTTCCATCCGGGATATCTGATCTAGAGCAAGCGCAATGTCTTTTTTCAGCACTTTGACATTTTTGTATTGAGTAAGCGCAGCTATATAATCCTCATAAGATTTCAGTGTTTTCACAGCAGGGATAGATGAAGGTTTAAACAATAAAATATAACTTCCATAAAGAACAACAAGTAGACTAACAAACAACAATGTCACACCCAAAGCGGTTTCAAATACACTGGTTCCTCCGATTTCCACCCCTAATAAACCTGGTGACAACACGATAATGTTCAGTAGTACCACACCGAGAATAAGTCCCAACAGCTTTATGGCTCTAACCCCGTTCATCACAACCACCTCCTGCATCCAGTCACTTCTATTGTATGGAGCAATTTCTGTTATTACGTCTCTTCATTTGCTATATGTTAAAAAAATAAGGAATTAATCAACAAAAAAACCTTAACAGGCAATAAGCCCATTAAGGTTAACGATCCCTATTTTATACCCACGCATCATTTGAATACCCGCGTTGCTCCCAATATCCCGTATGATCGCCTTCGATCAGCTCAATCCGGTTCAGCCACTTCACAGACTTGTATGCGAACATCTTCGGAACGATTAACCGTACAGGACCGCCGAGATCGCTAGGAATCGGCTTTCCATCATGCATTACCGCGACCAGCACATCATCCATGTCGGCTTGATCCAATGTGAGCGTATCCGTGTAAACACCATCACCCGAATAGAATTTCACAGTCTTAGCTGTGGGCTTCACACCGGCCTGACTCAAAAGATCTTTTAGCTTGATTCCTTCCCAGGTATTCTTATAGACTGACCAGCCTGTCACACAGTGAAAATCACTCACCTGAACGGTCCGCTTCAGCTTTACGAACTGTTCCCAGTTCCACTTAAAATTCTGCTCCACAAGCCCATCTATCGTAAAAGACCAATTGTTGTTCGTAAACTCCGGAATCGGAGTGACTGTATAAACACGGAATTGACCTTGCGCCCCTCCTCCGAGAGGGGGTGAGGATGCTGCCAGTGGCTGGGGTGCAGGCAACAACTGATTGCGATCACTTTCGATCAGCTTTTCAATCGTTTCGCTGCCCCCGATATTTCCAATTGAACTGCCGAGCCATTTTATAAACGATGGACCTATAGTTACCGCAAGCCCAACACCAATCGATCCGCGTATGAAAGCTCTACGTGTATAAACCGGCTGCGGGGTTTCCCGATGATTCGAAGGGCTACCTGTCTCAATGCCGCTTTTCACTACCCGCCGGCTCGGTTCTTTAAGCCATTTTACCCGGGTCAAAGAATGATAAATAATATAAGGAAGGCCTATCCAGGTCAATAAGTCATGGACGACCAGAGCAACGTTCGATACATGTGGACCCACCACGCGGAATTGCCAAAGTAGCACTCCTGAAACGAACCAGCCTAGCAGCAATGAAAGTACAACGATTACATTAAAACGTTGCCAAGGCCGCTCCTTCAATTGTTTCCAATGTTTCCCTGCCAGCAGCAAATAATAAATAACCGGAATAATCGAAGCGACACCGATCACGATATGAAGCCCTTTGATCCATACTCTGCCTTCCCCTAAGAAGCCACGCCAGAAGCCACCTACAAGCACAAGTCCTGTGAGTGTGAGCAACACAACCAGCCAGCCATTCCAGGTATGAAGCGCCCGAAGCTTTTTCCCGTATCCCTTACGCAGCCGAGCCAGTAAAGAATTCATTACCTTTCCTCCTCTTCACTAGGTATGCTCAAATAGCTCTTTATCCTGATTCTACTCTAATAATGTTAGAAAAGACTTTGAAGCAGCTGTAAGAGGAACTCCACGCAGGGTAGCAATTCCTATGTTACGTTCTGGCAAAGGTGGGTCCAGAGGAATCTCGACAAGCTCACCTTTCTTCAATTCTTCGGTTACGTAATCACGAATAACAAAAGCAAGGCCAAAACCACGCTTCGCAAACTGAACCAGCAAATCCACACTACCCAGTTCAAATTCAGGTGTAATCGTCAGATGATTAGATGCTAAAAACTGATCCATATACTTTCTGGTGCTCCCACCCGCTTCTAAGCATAACAACGGATACTGCTGAATGTCTGCAAGCGGCATGGTCTTGTCCGCCAGATGACGAAAACCTTTGCCCCCTACCAGGCAATCTTGGAGCTGAGTACTTTTGCGAAAATCAATCTGTTTATCAGATGTCGGCAAGCTGACGATACCAAAATCAATTTTTCCTTCTTTTAAAAGCGTAAGTGTTTCTGGTGTCGTTCGATTCGTAATATGAATGCGGATATTGGGAAATTGTTCATGAAATTGCTCCAAAAAAGGCAACAGATAATATTTGCATAAGGTGTCACTTGCTCCGATATGAATCTCGCCGCTGTTCAGATTGTTCATATCTGCGATCGCTCTTTCGCCCATGTCTACATGATGAAAGGCTTGCTCAATAAAGCTAAGCAGTACTTTTCCTTCTGTTGTTAGATCGACCCCGCGAGAAGTGCGAAAAAATAACGGGCCGCCCATTTTCTCTTCCAATTGTTTAATCGTGTGACTTACTGCCGGTTGTGTAATATTGAGTCGTTCTGCCGCAGCAGTTAAGCTCCCTGTATTCGCTACCCAATAAAAAGAGCGATACCACTCCAAATTAATGTCCATCCCCACGTCATTACTCCACCTTATAATAGATATAACTTATATCAATTTTTCTAATGATTTAACTAGCATTATACTTAGTCCTGTAGCCAAAAACAAGCTTGGGAGGCGAAAACGCGTGACCGTAATTGCAATTGTAGGAGCAAACTGGGGCGACGAAGGAAAAGGAAAAATGACGGATGTGCTAGCTGCACAATCTTCCTTTGTCGTTCGTTTTCAAGGTGGTAGTAATGCTGGGCATACCATCATAAACCAATATGGAAAATTTTCATTGCATATGCTGCCATCTGGGGTATTTTATCCTTCCGTTACAAACATTATTGGACCCGGAACAGCACTTGATACAGAAGTATTAATAAAAGAACTGAAAGCTTTAACGGATAGAGGCGTGCCAAAACCTAGATTATTCGTATCCGAACGGGCGCAAATCGTGCTTCCAATCCATCGTTTGTTTGATGAACTAGAAGAGGAACGTCTGGGATCTCAAGGATTCGGTTCAACAAAACGAGGAATCGCACCATTTTACGCAGATAAATATGCAAAGCTAGGCATACAGGTAGCGGATTTATTTGATCCTGCCCGACTTGAGAAACGTCTTGAACAATTACTCGCTTCCAAAAATATATTACTTGAGCATTTATATAAGAAAGCGCCTGTCCAAATCTCGGAATTAATGGTTCAGCTGCAAGAAGAAGCTGCACAGCTAGCGCCTTATGTAGCCAATACAACAGACCTACTGCAAGAGGCTTATGCCAAGGGAGAGACTATTTTACTTGAAGGTCAGCTTGGGGCTCTGCGTGATCCTGATCACGGTATTTATCCTTACTCCACCTCCTCTTCAACACTTGCCGGGTTTGCACCTGTTGGTGCAGGTCTTCCTGCAGCAGCTATCACGAATGTCATCGCTGTAACCAAGGCCTATTCCAGTTGTGTCGGCGCTGGACCTTTTGTTACGGAATTAGAAGGGCCCGTAGCGGATGAACTTCGTACAAGAGGTGGCGATGCCGGGGAATTCGGGGCTACGACTGGCCGTCCTAGACGTATGGGCTGGTTTGATGCTGTAGCTACTCGTTACGGTTGCCAAATGCAGGGTGCCACTGAAGTCGTGTTGACTAATCTTGACGTGCTTGGTTATTTGGATGAGATTCCGGTTTGTGTGGCTTATGAGCTTGAAAATGGAGAGATCACCGACAAGTTCCCGGCTACGAATAAACTGAACTCTGCAAAACCGATATTCACGCATTTATCTGGCTGGAACAGCGATATCTCTCAGATCACCGACTTCGAAGATCTGCCAGAACAAGCTAAGCTTTACATTGATTTTATTGAAACCTCTATTGGCACGCGTATTACTACGATTTCCGTGGGTCCTAGACGCGAACAGGTCATTAATCGGATAACGAAATAATCATACATGTACTAAATCTCCGTAGAATTTAAAAGAAGCGCCTCTCTTATTAGAGAAGCGCTTCTTTGTTTTATTCATGAGAAGGGCTGCCTCATACGTAGAAAAATCCACTTTTGAGACAGCCTCTTTTTAAATCAACACGGCATCCACTTTCGTCTGCGGAGCCTTGTCACAGCGTTTACAGACCTTAACGACTGCTCCATCCGTTTTTTTCTTGGGATAAAGCAGCTTAATACGGGTGTTCTGACAGATTGGGCAAGTCCCCCTGCCCCTAGATGGTAAATTCCAAAGTGCATGTCCACGTTTTGACTTTGCCATGAATAAACCCCTCATTTCGGCCAACAATAGTCAACACTTTAATTCTGAAAGTGCTTCTCCAAAATGATATGTCGCAAAGACAGGCTCTATGACTAAAGTAACGCAGAAATTAGGAAGTATTAATTCGTATAAATCATGGAGACAACACCGTTCGTAAAGGTAACATAGTTATAATTACCATACTGCCAGGTCTCCACTTGAATGCCACTACCTGATAATGTGGATTTACTTATAGGCTTACCCCAACTAAACTCCACTTGTTGCTTGGTCATCCCAGTAGCAACTATGCTTTTTTTAATCTTACTCCAAATCGCATCCGACCACTTATAGGTTTTAAATGGATCCGTTGTTAAGAAATATTCCTTATTTCCTAATGTACGGATCAACTCATCTCCCGACATTTTATAAGAGTTAAGAATTTGCCCCGTCGATAAAACCTTAAATGAAATGGCAAATTCACCTTCATAATCAGGTAGAATATCTACAATAGTGACTTTTTGGAACTTATAATCGGAGTCGAATTGATTGAGCCAATATGTTTTTCCAATGAACTTAACGAGGTTTCCTTGTTCTTCCTTCTTAAAAATCTGTGCGGTTTGTTTCGTATAGGCGAACAACTCTGCTTTGCCGAAGTAGATCTCCATCGTCTGATAATTTCCATCCCAAATTAACTCTGCTGACAGTGCAGTCTTTAAAAGCGTGGCAGGAAAAACTGTAGATCCGTCGATCTTTTGCACCTTACCACTCATTTTGACCTTCGCACCATTCACCATTGCAATATCGCTTCCGAGTTGAAGCTGTATTGGCAAATCACCTAGACGAATGCTAAAGGTTTTAGTTGTTGTATTAACTTGGACTGTTGCTCCCAACGTTTGAAAAACCGATTGAACCGGCAAATACATTGTTCCATTAACAAATGCACCTTGATCAATATCATGGTCCGCACTGATCGAAACTTTTATTGTTTTGGAATCTGATCCTGAATTGACCGTTACGTTCGTTTCTCCTACCGCTAAGGCTTTCATTGTGCCATCGGCTTGTTTTTGCAGCAAATAAGGCTTTTCAATTATGACATTTGCTTGAGCTAACGGAACGCGTTCGGATATGCCATCGGCATCTTTAGCATAGATTTGTACCGGAACATTGTCCCCAACAGTGATTTCCGTAGCATCCATCTGAAAAATCAAATCTTCAACCTGCGGATTGCCTTCATTGTATGATGAAGAAACTGAACTGGCACTCCGTAAAATACTACTTTGATCGTAATCGACGTTACGCGTATCTGCCGCCTTCACTGTATGTATTGGACCCAACATAGATACTGCTAACGCTGCAGTGATGCTCCATTTCATAGCTTTCATTTTTCTTACATCCCCCTCTAAATATATAAACCTTAATTACTGTATCACAATTCCACAATTTTACTAGAGAAAAATTTACAGAAATTTTTTTTTGTATTTCTAGTGAATTTACTCCGTGATAATTACAGAGTCTTCCATTATAATCATGGATTAGGAGGTGTTAGCTCATGGAAATAATAACCGATAGATTGATATTAAGAGATTATACAAGCGATGATTTTTCTTTTTATGAAGAACTGGAACTTAATCCTTTGTCTCACAAATATGAAAACACCGCACCAGATGCAAAACAAATTGAAGAGAACTTCCTTTCGATTCTGACTCAGACTACCAGCGATCCGCGTGAGCATTATGATTTAGCAGTATGTACTAAGCAAAATAGTACACCCATAGGTAATGTAAGTATAAAGTTAAATTGGGAAGAGATCAGAGAGTGGGAGATTGGCTGGGTCCTACTGCCGGAATACTGGAAAATGGGCTATGCGACAGAAGCCGTCAAAACACTGATAGGCTACGCCTTTAGCTCACTTAATGCCCATAGAGTCGTTGCATATGCCAATGCAGAGAATCTTCAATCTGAAAAAGTTATGATTAGAGCAGGAATGATTAGGGATGGAATCCTCAGAGAGACTAGATTTTGCAATCAACAATGGTGTGACGAACTCATTTACTCTGCTTTGGAAAAGGAGGCTGCATTAAATTGACAACAATCAAAGTTTTAAATGAAGGTTATGTAAGATTAGTAGATCATATGGGCTCAGATTTAACGGTTGCTAACGCTGCGCGTGTATCTTATGCTAAACAATCTTTTGAGCTTAGTGATCGGGATATTAAACTAATAAAATTCCTTGCCCGTGAAGGACATACCTCTCCTTTCCGCCATGCCATCACACAATTTGAGGTTTATGCCCCATTAATGGTTGCGAGACAGTGGTGGAAATACGTAGTCGGTTCTGCTCATTACGAAGGTACTGGAGATAGCTTGGAAGCCTGGAACGAATCCAGCCGCAGATACATAACAGAAGAACCCGTTTTTTATCAACCTGCTGCGGGAGAATGGAGGTCCAAACCAGAGAATTCCAAACAAGGCAGTGGTGACATTATTGCATGGGAGCTTGGTGAAAAATACACCCGCGAGCTTCAAGAATACACCGAGTTAGGATTATCTAAGTATGAAGCAGCTTTAGCAGATGGCATATGTGCTGAACAAGCAAGACTGTTTCTACCTGCTTATGGACTATTCGTTCGATGGTACTGGACAGCTTCAGTTCAATCTGTAGCTCATTTTTTAAATCAAAGACTGGAGCATGACGCTCAGAAAGAAATTCAGGAGTATGCAAAAGCAATTCTATCGCTGATTGAGCCACTATTCCCTGTCTCTTTTGATCAGCTGCTGAGTACCGGCTCTGTAGATTAATTTAATTTCCATATATAAAAAAGAGCCGCCAAACGCTTGGCGGCTTCTTCCTTTTCACACTACCAACCCTCGTATAACTTCAACCTCGTCCCTACTGACTTCAACGAACCCGAGTGATGTATATAAATTCGAAGCACGTTCGTTCTCGATCCGATAGCCAATAACGATTTTGTCGCAATGATGTTCTGCTTTAATATAACGAATTAAGGTATCCATACCCGTTCTGCCTAAACCCCTGTTCTGGTATTTCTGGTCAATCATGAAAGCCATAATCCAATAACTTCCGTCCTCAGGATCTACGCTATACACAGAGAAACCTACCAATTCTTCATCTGCGTATAAAGCGAGCGGGGTCATACCACAATAAGCTGCTTCTGCTAACCAATAGACCACCGGTTCAGGAAAAATAGCCTTTTGCTCATCCGATACTTCTAATTGAGTACAAGCGTACCAGTTTTTTTCAGTGATATCCTTCAGCACTATATGTGGTTGAAAGCCGGTTCGTAATCGGTCACAAACTCTTTCTAATTTCAGTTTAAGCTGTTTCGCCCAATCCGGGAAAATAGAATCATCCGTATTCTCCATACACCGAAGTAATCTAGCAAAACTGTATAAGTCTGCAAATCTTTGAAATTCAGGTATCAACTTAATATACTCATCATCTAGCTGCTTAACCGATCTATATCCACTAATAAAATGGTCAATGTTTCTTCTACTTTCATTATCATCCGATTCCGTCAGGTCTCTTAACGCCGATGTAATATCCATCGCAAACCAGTGATACATAGAGTCATCAAAATCGATGGCACTGTAGCGGGATTCTTCTTGCATATAAAAGATATTATCCATCTCAAAATCATAATGTACGAGCCCAGTATGCCCTACTCCAAAAGGGAGCTCTGATAACCAAGCTTCAATCCGCTCATATTCCTTAAGCGCCTTATGCTCCTCAGGATGTCTGCTCAATACGGAATAAATAAAATTTAATGAATCGACCCAGCTTTTGCGATAAGGCGTGCTCGGTGCATAGGTTTCCGAATAATTATGCAGACGTGCAAGCGATTGGCCCCATTGATAAAAATGAGGTTCCTTCATCTCATCAAGTGAAACATATTCACCCTGGGCCTGTTCAAAAACTACCCCGTGGTATCGCCCGTGATTCGTTAACAACGTCTCAATCCAATTGCCAGATTTAGAACGCACAGGAGCGACGGTCTCATAACCTTGCTCTAATAAATACATCATAAAATCCAGCTCTGCCTGGATATTGTCTGCGGAATTATCCTCTTCATGAGTAAACCTTAAATAAAAGCGTTTACCATTCCACTGAAAGCTATAAATAAAATTGCTGCTGGCCCTTACCATCTTTAAAGTTCCAGGCTCATGATTCCAATACTTAATCATCTCTTTAGCAGGAAGATCGTTCTCCGTTCCCCGCACCATGTTCATTAAAGTCATCATTGTCCGATAGTGCCTCCTGCTTCATGACGGATTTGATTTTGGGTCCCCTCATTAACATTATCGGTAAATTATTCTATTAAATCAAGGGAATTTGATAGGCAGAGCTTTTACTCTCCCACCATATCTATAGCATTTTATAAAAAAACATTTTTTAATTAGGACTATATGATTCACTGTGCCGGAGCAAATCCCCTTAGGATTTGATAGTTTGACGGTCTCTGCGGACTTGAACAAATTCCCGACCGAGCGACTCATCTTCCTCTACCCAGTCATATTTCAGAATAAGCGGAGCAGGCACAACAGTCTCCAGTTGCTCTACACTCTCCCGCACATCATCATCAAAGTATCCTATAGCAAGTACAAGGGAAGAGATCAAGTTAGACAAAGATCTTGCGCTTTCACCAATCGTTTCCCAGTTGAATTTCTCCCCCAGGACTGTTGTCCAGCCTTGGGACTGCCCGATGGAGATTTGCAAATGAAGTTCCCATTATTCAACCACCTACTATTTAAAATTTTTCAGGTTGTAACCGCACGAGTTCCCATTTAGGCTCCATCTTAGCCGTCCAATAGGAAGACAGGACGTAAATCACTTCATCATTTGCCAAAATCACCGAATGAATGGAACCTTTGATTGCGGTCTCCGCTAAATGCACTCCTTTTTGGGAAAAAATATCAACAACGGAGTAGCTTTCAATCGAGTTATCCATTAAGCGACTTTGAATAACGTTGCCGCATCGGCCGAGAATTGGTTGAGTTATTGCAAAACCTTTAGTTTCCGCTTTCCATAGCTGTTCACCGTCTCGCGTTAAACAAATAAATTCCCCGCCGGTCAAATTTACGTATAAATTACCGTCTGCGCCCAGGGAAGGGCTGGTGTCAACGTAACTTTCCTCCGGTTGGTATATCCATTTCACTTCGCCATCCGGAGCAATGGCATATAACTGGCTAGAAAGACACCAATACATAACCCCATCCTGATCTATGACAGGGGGACGGTGCCCTTCTCCTTGACCCATCCGTTTCTCCCACAACAACTCTCCATCAGGACTAAAAGCATAAAGTTTGGAATTCACATTTTGACCAACATATATGATTCCTTCACGGGAAATAACCGGATCGCACCAAAATATGGACGAGCACTTGTAAACCCATCTTATGGTTCCATCCGCGTCAAAAGCATAGAGTCTCCCAATAATTTGTGACTCATCTTCATATGTACATAGGTAAATATGGTTTGCCGTATTGATGATTAAGCTCGAAATCACCCTGCCCCACAGCTAGAATGGCTCTCCCTTGTTCATCCACTGTAAACGAGCTTAATCCATATGAAAAATCCGGCCGCCCCGAGTCAACAACTCGCTTCAAAACTGAAAGTGATGTTGGAGCTCTGAATCGGGATTGTCTGGTCCAATTCGCCTCAATGGGATGAATAGCTAATGAACGATAGCTGACTTGTTGAAAACCGCCTATTCCTTCGTTGTTATTGTAATCGACCATAATTTTCCCATCCTTTGTTATATAAGTTAAGGGATACAAACTGGAAAATTTGTATCCCTTAAGCCTAATTAAAATCTTAACTAGGCTGGTTTGGTCAAATAAGTTATCCGAGACGGACCAGTTAAGGTCGAATTTCCCCGAGTCTTTGGACACATTGAATTCGTCGTAGCGATATCGTGTGATATACTCACATTAATGAATCACCATCATAAATTCAACGTAAAAAGCGAAAAACTGCTTCCTATAACATGGGTTAGTTGTGTTGATGGTTGAACGAAGGGTTCATTCGGCATTGGGTACCGGGGTGGGCTATAACTAATAAAAGAAACCACATGGAGTATTATTCACATGTGGTTCTAACTTAATTATTTAAAAAATTAATCAATCCCAAAACACTAATCAATCTTCAATGGCTCAATTACACCGGATCGCTGGGGAATCTGAGAAATAGAATAAATGTATTCTATACAGTTATTTCGTAGGCGAATGCAATCATTTTGACTTTAGCTGCATTTTATACAACTAAAAACACGAGAAGCCACCACTAAGGCTGTAAATCAAGAAAATAGCTGTACAAAATACACTTATACCCATCGGCTGGAGGGATTCGAGAAATATAGTTGTACGATGTACAATTAAATGCTTCTACGTATTGCTCCCCGTGACTCGCTATACAGATAGATGGTGAATAGCCCCTTATAACTCTGCTCTCTTTACTTTATTGGGACTATACTCCCACACTTGCAGCCCCGCTCCGATCATTCCACATAAATTACCATGATAAGCCGCTTCAATACGAACATTTTCCAGCATAGATGGCATTACTCTGCCCCTTACTTCTCTTCTAATACCTTCAAATAAAAGTTCGCCTGCTTCAGCAACTCCACCGCCAATGACGATGACTTTAGGGTTAAAAATATGGATTAATGAAGCGATCGCGGATCCGAGCGCAGCAATCGTGTCTTCCATTAACTCTGTAGCCAGAGAGTCACCCGCCCTCCATCTCGCTAACACTTCCCGTGAGTCTACGTTCTCTGGAGACTGGTTATGTAATAAAAGCTTGTCGCGCATGCGACGTGCGATGCTTGTGCCTGAAGCATACTGCTCCAAGCAGCCTGTTCCACCACAAACGCATGCAGGTCCTTTGAAATCTACGGACATATGGCCTAACTCTCCAGCCCCACCCCAAGAACCATGAACAAGATGGCCGTCTACGACTATC
Organism: Paenibacillus sp. FSL H7-0716; assembly: GCF_038002705.1. Taxonomy (NCBI): domain Bacteria; kingdom Bacillati; phylum Bacillota; class Bacilli; order Caryophanales; family Paenibacillaceae; genus Paenibacillus; species Paenibacillus sp. FSL H7-0716. The sequence continues at coordinate 13,452 of NZ_JBBODA010000032.1, read as the reverse complement.
GCTCCACCCACGCCCGTACCAAGGGCAAGACAGATAAAGTCTTTTACCTCTTTGCCTGAGCCTAAATATTTCTCTGTTAATGCTAATACATTCACGTCATTATCAACGATTACCGGAAGTTGAAACTGTGTCTGAAGTAAATCCTTCAAAGCTGTGCCAGCATAGCCAGGGATAAGCTCCGAAGCGGAGCGGACACGCCCCGCCTCCAAATCCATTTGCCCTGCTGATCCTACGCCAATTCCTTGGAGTTGAATTCCCGCTTGTTGTGCTGTTATTTCATCCATTAATGTCCGAATTGCTAGTATAATGCGATCCATTGTTTTCCTCTGTCCAGCCAATGTGCTTAAGCTTACAGTATGTAAAACGTCCCCTTGTGAAGAGACGAGTCCGGCATTAATTTTCGTGCCGCCAATATCTACTCCAATCGCATATTCTATATGAGGATCATACCCTTCCATCACGGACTCACCTCCGTCAGTCATTGACATTGCTCACGGCCTTAACATATCTCGAAGTAATTAATTGTGGCCTAGTAATTGCACTTCCTACAACAACATATGATGCCCCTGCATTCTTAGCTTTTGCTGCGTCTTCCGGTGTCCATATCCGTCCTTCCGCAACAACAGGAATGTTCACAGATCCGCTTAATTGTTGAATTAAGACAAGGTCCGGTCCTTCCTGCTGTGTACTGTATGGGGTGTAGCCTGAAAGCGTGGTACCAATGAAATCCACACCTAATTTCTCGGCGGCAAGCCCTTCCTCAAATGTCGAAATATCCGCCATAACAAGCACACCTCTCAGATGTGCATATTCTATTAATGGCTTTACTGACTCTAAGCGTTCTTCCCGATTCGTTACATCAAGCGCAATAATCTCTGCTTTTGCAGAAACAATCGCCTTCACTTCATCTAAGGTTGGTGTTATAAATATGGCTGATCCGGGTATATCCCGTTTAATAAGTCCAATGACCGGTACATTTACTTCTTTTTTGATAGCTACAATATCTGGAACACCATTTGTCCGGATTCCTATAGCTCCTGATTGAACCGCTGCTCTTGCCATTTTAGCCATTGTATCCCCACCATGAAGCGGCTCATGCTCAAGTGCCTGACAGGAAACAATCAGACCTTTCACCGGAAAGATATCACTTATTCGAGTCATTATTAACCCTATCCCTTCGCTTCAAGAATATAGTCTAATATTCTATTGTTCAGAGCTTCTACCCGCTCCTGATCGGAATCCTTAACCGGTAAAAGTGGCATCCTTGGCTGACCTGTTTCAAATCCACGCACACTAAGGATCGCTTTACACGCACCATATAATGAAGGAAAGGATAGCAATTCAACAATGAGCTCATTGATGATGAACTGCCATTTCTGCGCCTCAGCCATCTCTCCTTGCACATAACATTGTTCCACTTTTAGGAATAACTCGGGCATCACCCCATAAGTTCCACCAATCCCGCCATCTGCCCCAATACTGCGGCCCGCCAAATACTGCTCATCAGGTCCATTTAAGACTAGAAAACCCTTCCCGCCTGCGGCTTTAAATTGCTGAAGCTCAAACGTGCTCTCCGCCGATATTTTCACCCCGATTACTTTATCCTGAGCTGCCATCTTAATCAGCAAGCTTTTCGATAATTGAAAGCCTGTAGTTTGCGGGATGTGATAGATAATAAATGGAAGCGCCGTACTATCAATAATCGCCTGCCAATGACTTTCAACACTGTCCGGTGACAGACGATAATAAATCGCTGGAACAGCCGATACTGCGTTTGCGCCAACTTTCTCAGCATGGATAGCTAGTTCAACACTGTCTCTTGTAGATGGAGCACCCACGTGAGCAATGATTGTAAGCTCTTTTCCAACCTCTGCTATAACTGCCTCGAGCATTTGTTTGCGTTCTTCTACAGATTGCAGCATACCTTCGCCAGAGCTTCCGCCAACATAAAGACCTTTTACTCCGGTAGTAGCATAATGACGAGCTAATTTCCGGGCTGCTTCTTTATCGATTTCCCCCTCAGCATCATAACTGGAATACATAGCGATAATAATGCCTTTAAAGGATTCAAGCTCATATGATTTCATAAATTACAGCCTCCGTCGTTTAATTCATACTACTAATTTACGTTGTTATAAGAATATTTAGCCTTTTACAGCCCCCATAGTAATCCCTTGGGTAAAGGCTTTTTGGAACATTAGAAAAATTGCAATCATAGGAATAGAGGCTAACGCAGCACCCGCCATAAGCAGTCCATAGTTTGTTGTAAATTCACCCCGAAGAGTCGCTACCCCAAGTGGTAATGTCATCATTGAAGTCGATCTGGTCATGATCAGCTGACTGAAATAATCATTCCAAGAAGTGATGAAGGTAAAGATTGCCAGTGCCCCTATTGCAGGCTTTAACAAAGGTAAAATGATGGTGCCGAACAAACGAATTTCAGAGCTGCCATCTATTTTGGCTGCTTCAATTAATTCTCCTGGAATGGTCTGCGCGAACTGCTTCATTAGGAAGACTCCAAATGGCCAGCCAATCGCTGGTAAAATAAGCCCTTTATACGTATTGACCCAACCAAAATCTGCAAGCATCGTAAACAGCGGGACAAGAATAACTTGCTTAGGCAATGCCATTGCGGCAACAAACATCGTAAAAATAATCCCTCGGCCAGGAAAAGACTTTTTGGCAAGCACATATCCAGCACAGGAAGAAACGATACAAATCGCTGCCATTTCACAAAAAGCAATGATGAAGCTGTTAAACATCCAGCGCTCAACGGGATTCTTAAATAACTCGGTCCAGTTCTGCAGAGTCGGCTTAGCCGGAAACCATTCCGGGGGGATCGTTGTTGCTACAGTCTGAAGCTTAAATGCCCCTGAAACCACCCAATAAAAAGGGAAGATAAAAAACAACGTTGCCAGAATCAACAGGATAGTGGCTAATATTTTTGGAATCGTCAATTCTTTTTTCCATCTGCTTACTTTCTTAGATTGGCCAATAGGTGCTCTCAGTTCTAACGGATTCGTAGAATTCATGATGTCCCCTCCTTAATACTCAACATCACTGCCAAAGTATTTAAATTGAATGATAGAAATGATCCCGATCACAATCGCAAGGATGACACCCATCGCCGAGGCATATCCAAAATGACCGAGCATAAAGGCTTGTTCGTAAACGCCATACATTACAGTCGATGTGCTATACACAGGTCCACCCGAGGTGAGCAGCTGAATTAGCGCAAAACATTGAAAGGTGTTGATCGTGGTAATCACGATAATATATAAGTTCGTTGGCATTAGCATGGGCCATAATATTTTTCGGAAAATCTGCCAAGGCGTCGCCCGATCAATCTCAGCGGCTTCTATGTAAGAAGTAGGAATGTTCCCAATAGATGCCACATATAAAATGATCGGCTGCCCTACAGAGGTCGTTATCAGAACCACGATAATTGCAAGCAGTGCAGTCCTCGTATCTCCTAACCAGGATATAGGCTCCATTCCCAAAAAGCTGGTTAAATAATTTAGAATCCCATAGTTCGGATGATAAATCCAGCCCCAAACGACTGTAATGCTTACGACCGAGGATACAGCCGGCAAATAGAACACTCCGCGGAAAAATGATCTGGCAAACTCTTTTTTCTTATAAATATTCATAGAGATAAATAACGAGAAAATAATAACGATGGGTACGGTGATGAGTACAAGCAATAATGTATTTCCCATCGACTTCCTGAAATTATCATCTTTTATTAAGGAGATATAATTATCGAGGCCAATAAAGCTAAAATCTCTCAACGAATAATCGAAGAAACTAATATAGACCCCTTTCACCATCGGATAAGCTACAAAAAGCAGGAAAAACCCAAATGCCGGCACTAAAAAGAGATAACTCATCATCCAGTCGCGAATCACATAACCTTTTATTTTGCGAACCGTTGTCCCCACAGTCCTTCCCCATTTCTTCGATGATTTAAAAAGAAAAGAGTGCTTCCCGCACTCTATTCTTTTGGACACCATTCACTTTTTTTATTTCATTGCAGCCTTTGCTTTCGTAATCGCTTCGTTTGCTTTTGCAGCAAAGCTGTCCAAAGCTTCTTTACCGGTTGCGCCTCCAGTTAAAGCACGTTGTAATTCAGGGAACCAGAAAGTACGAATATCAGCATATCCATCGGCAATGGTAGGTGCATCTGTTGTGAATTTACGAGCATACTCAGCGTATTTGTACTCTGCATCATCATAGAGGCCTGTAATCGAATTACGAACAGACAGACCACCTGTTTGAATCAAGTTTTTCTTACCCCATACAGGATCATTAGCAATAAAATCAATCAGCTTCTTAGAAGCTGCAATCTTAGCTTCATCACCATTATTGAATACAGCCATACCACCGAGGTAAGGTTCAAGCTTAGGTTCCGATCCATCTAAAGTAGGGAAAGGAAGCAGAACATCTTCGAATTCAACCATTTTTTTAGATACGTTCTGAGCTTTAAGTACTGCAGAATAGTTGAGTGTAAAGGCTAATTTTCCTTGTAAAAATAAGTCGTTCACGTCAGCAGCCGCAAGGGAAGCCGCACCAGAAACGCTAAGTTTATCTTTTGTAGCTTGAACGATCCAATCCAACGCTTTCGCAGCATTATCAGTATTGATCGCGACTGCGGAATTATCTTCATTTAGAAATCTGGATACACCTAAGTTAGCAAGATACGCGCGAGTACCTTGATCTCCAGCCTGGCTCTTCGCGAAGAATCCTGTAGGGATAACATCAGGTGCTTTTTCTTTAACAGCTTCCAGCGCTTTCTTATATTCTTCAAACGTCCAAGTTCGGTCTTCCTTATCCAGAGGAAGCAAATCTAACGCGCCAATCTTCTCAAAAACGGTCTTGTTTACCGCCATCATAAAAGGAGCTGTATTGATCGGGTACATAAAGATCTCATCGCCAACACTTGACTGTTTCCAAAAGGCTTCCGAAATATCATTTTTCACTTCATCGGTCACCATATCATTAAGAGGTGCTAATAAGTCTTTTTTACCCCAGTCAATAATCCGTCCAGGAGCATCATAAATTACATCAGGTGCAGTATTCGAAGCAATCGCCACATTCAGTTTTTCAGGGCCGCCTTCAAAGGTGATCATTTCAAGGTTGACTTTAATTTCCGGATTCTTCTCATTAAAAGCTGCAATGATTTCCTTCTCGTATTTGCCAACTTCACCATCTAAAGCTTGAAAGCTCGGAAAATTCCACCATGTTATTTCTACTGGTTTAGCAGCAGTCTCAGTGGCCGCGGGCTCACTCTTATCAGTATTATTACTTGGTTCATTGGCGGAATTCGCTGTATTCGTATTTCCGCATGCAACTAACTGTGTACCTAAAAGTGCGACACCAACAATGCTCATTAGCCCTTTTTTCATTGCTCTCATGTGCTACCCCCTATTATTTTTGTGGAATAAAATGCTTTCTCATTCCTTGCGCTAATCATAAATCAATTATAAATTTAGGAGAATCCCACTCCTTTTACATTTAGGGTCGTATTCTGACCTATACCTTCTTTCAGCTCCTCTTCAATGTTATAATACATTACATATTTCACCTATAATTATTTTAATCTTAAGCTTATAACTTACATTTGATGGTATAGTTGATTAAAAATCCACTATAAATCTAGTCTTCCGGAGGGATTTCATGTACAAGCTTATGATTGTAGAGGATGAACCGTTAATACGGACGGGATTAAAACATTACTTTTCGTGGCAGGAGCTTGGTGTTCAGAGTATTGTTGAAGCGGAGAATGGAAAAGAAGGTGTCGCTACCGCACTACGTGAGCAACCAGATTTAGTGATCACTGATATTCGCATGCCCGAAATGGATGGTCTTCAGATGATAGAAGAGCTTCGCCAATTCCTTCCTGATACTTTGTTTATTATTTTGACAGGATTTAATGATTTCGAATACGCTCAACGAGCCATCAAACTTGGGAGTGTGCATGCTTTTTTGCTCAAACCTTTGGAATATGAAGAAAGCCTAACCGTGATTCAAGAGTGTATGAACAAGCTGCAACTTAAACAACAAGAACAAAGGAAACGTTCTACTCTGGAAGGCTCACAGCTTATAAAGCTACTACTCGAAGAAGAACAACCTGCAATTGACACTAATTTAATCGCTGAATTATGTAATTTTAAAAGTAAACATTATCTGTATCTCCCTTTTGTTTTGGCAGGTTTCCCTATCAGAGAAACACCTTCACCATCCACAAGGTGGATGCGAGAACTGGCGACTAAGTTCATACATCTTGCTACGGAGGCCTATCTCCCGGCAAGTCTGCCACGATCTATTTTTACATATGCTGCTAAATCCAAACTATACGGGCTAATAGTCATGGGATCACAGACTGCAACGTGCATTGTCCCTTTTGAGACCCAAGTACTTACTGAACTCGATCAGCATTTGAACAAGCTTACGTTAGAACATCATCTTGCCCTTTATCTTGCCATAGGTACATTGACGAACGAACTGCCTCAAATCACTTCATTACTTCACGAGTCTGAAAAGCTGTTATACCAACGCTTCTATCAAAGTGAACGCAATATATTCCATATTTCATCTATAAAGGCAGGCGCCATAGCTACTAAACCAACACTTATCCAACTAGATGACAACGATAAGAAACGAATAATCTCCTGCATCGAAAACGCCAATAAACAAGAGATCCTACAATTAATGCAACGATTGGCACAAGATATTTTGCATAAAACAGATGGCCATTCACCTGATCTATGGCTTGCGTATGTACAAGAAATCATAAGTGTCATTATCCGCTTTGCTAATAAAAACCACATTCATAGGGATGGTGTGTACAGCGATAAACTATTAAACCTTACTTTTGTTGAGGATTTTCACTCCCTTGAGGTCATGTTCGAGTGGCTGGGGAATTGGATGGTTCATCTGGGGAACATATATACCGAAGGTCTGACGGATAACCATCAGCAGGATGTGATTATCTTTGAACATATTAAATCCTTTATTAGAGCTAATATTGATCAAGATATTACTCTACAAATGGTAGCGGATCGCTTCTTCTATAACCCTTCTTATTTAAGCCGTCTGTTCAAAAGAAAACTCGATAAGAACTATATGCGATTTGTAACCGAAATCCGTATGGAATACGCGCAGGAATGCTTAAAAAAACCGGAAATTCTAGTGACCGATGTCTGCACAATGTGTGGTTATAAGAGCTATAAGCATTTCGTTAAAACGTTCCGGCTCTTCACCAACATGACCCCATCAGACTATAGAAAACAATCGGGGTGGTAAGCAAAATGATGCAAATAAACCAGCCAAAAAAACGCTATCGGATGCGGCATGTCAATCGGCAGATTTTTGTGCTGATGATCCTGACCATTACTATTCCTTTGCTAATTATATCAGCGATTATCTATATATTTTCAAATCAAGCCGTCAAAAATGAATATCAAAGCAGCTCTAATCTTATCCTTAATAATCTTTCTTTCAACATCGACCAGTACCTGCAAAGTATTGAAAAAGGGACCCTTAATGCCCAAGTAGATAGTCAATTACAAACCGCTCTCGAGCATTGGACTATCAACAAAGATAATATCGGGAATGATCTAAGTATTCAGTATGGAAACACGATTGAACAATTCATCAGCGGGATTGAAATGACGATTAAAAATGTCGACAGTGTGCAGATTTTCGCGGGGTCACGTGTATTCTATTCTGCCAATTTCAATCGTGCGGATTATGATGTGAAGGACTACACCCAAGAGGATTGGTATTTACAGACGCAGCAAAAAAAGGGGGGCGTAATCCTGTTTGGAAGTCACCTCCCCTTCTATCGCACCAATTCCAAACAATCCGTCATCTCCATCGCCAGAGTCATTAATAAAAAAGGAAGCAAGCAGCCCTTAGGTGTTATGTTAATCGATATCCGGCTGGATTCATTACGGGAAATCTTAAAGCTGTCCGAGAATAGCAAGCGGAAATTTATTATTTTAGACGATAAGGGGGGCAATGTTTACAGTTCAGATTCATTGGAGACGAGTCCTTTAGAGCCAGTCCCCATCGACAAACAGGCGCTTAACACTTTTATGAACAATGACGCCGGGAGCTTATATGGTACTTTTGATGACAAGGATTCGTACATTAATTTTGTTACTTCTCCTTACTCCAACTGGAAGGTCATTCAATATATTGATGAAAAAGAGATGACTAAGCAGGCTTCTTTTCTTGGCAAAATCATTTTAACTTTGGCGCTCTTATCGCTTGTTACTGCACTCTTATTTATGTATATCCTCTCGGAACGCGTAACCAAACCTATTATTCTGTTAAGCCGGAAGGTGAAGCTGGTGGGGATGGGGAATTTCGATGTGGATTTGTACAGTAATCGTCAAGATGAATTTGGGGTTCTATATAATGGAATTCGTAAGATGGTAAAAGATTTGCAAAACTATATTGAGCGATCTTCGATGGCCAAGGCTCAACAAAAAGTAGCCCAGTATGGTGCGCTCAAAAGCCAAATCAATCCGCATTTCCTGGCAAATGTCCTTGAATCTATTCAAATGAAAGCCATCATCAATGGGCAGAGAGAGATTGGCGAGATGGTGGGGATCGTCGGGAGATTGTTTCGGATTCATATCCAGACCGGGAAAATCACCGTTACCCTGCGCGAAGAACTTGAGCATGTCCGGCTATATGTGAAGATTCAGCAGTTGCGTTTTGGAGATAAATTACAGTACATGGAGCAGCTAGATCCGCAATGCGAGATCATTAAGGTCATGCACTTCTCCTTGCAGCCCATCGTAGAGAATGCTATCGTACATGGCCTAGAAAGTCGCAGTGAACCAGGTCTGCTTGAGGTATCCTCAGTGATATCGGGGGAGGATATGCTGATTATCGTTAAAGATAACGGCATTGGCATCGAGGAAGAGAAACTTAAACAGCTGCGTTTCCGTCTCTCTCAACCCTCAGATACCTTAGATGAAGAACATATTGGCATTAAAAATGTTCATGATCGCATTCAATTTCATTTTGGCGAAAAATATGGAATTGAAATTTCCAGTCACGTAGGTGAAGGAACGACAGTGATCATCCGACTTCCCGCGTAATCCTAGACATTTTGCTCAGTAATGCCTAATTCAGGTTCAAAGGTGAGCATTTTCGTCGCTATTTTATCAATAAAAAACCGATCATGACTAACTGTTACTACAGCGCCAGGAAAATGAATCAACGCCTGCTCCATCACCTGAATACTAGTTAAATCCAAATGGTTAGTGGGCTCATCTAAAATAATGACAGCAGCTCCGGAGAGAAGGCATTTCGCTAAAGCCACTCTGGCCTGCTGTCCACCTGAAAGGCTGCCAATCGTTTTACTCAGATCCATTTCCGAGAATTGCAGCATCGATAGAAATTTATTCACCTTTTTCCGCGGTGCGTCCAGTCCCAGTCCATAAACATTTACGGCATGGCTGACAGTATCTTTATGATCCAGCTCATCCCACATCCGATTAAAGTACGCATAACCGACCCCTCGTTCCCAAGTCACTTCCCCCGATTCCGGTGCTTCTTGTCCAGTCAGTACCTTGATGAGTGTCGACTTTCCGCTGCCGTTCGGACCCACGATAGCTATCCGGTCTTCCTTCTGAATATCGAAGCTAATGTTCTGGAAGATGGAGCGGCCATCATAACTTTGTCCAATCCGCTTCACTTCCCCCAGCTTGTCAGGAAAACGTAAATTGCTATAGATATCAGTGATTAATACGTTAACAGGATGAGGTTCCACTCGTTTTTTCATATCCGTTAGCTTACGCGAAAGACGATCCTTAGAGGACTTCTTACTACCGCGGTTTTCAATGGCCTCAGACTCCACAAGGAGAAGTTCTTCTTCCCACTCAAATTGCCGATCGAGCACTTTTTTGCGCATCTTCTTTTTACGAACGTAATCGGTATAATTCCCTTCATATTCCTGGAAATGATAGTTCTCGATTTCTATCGTCCGCGTGACCACTCTGTCAATAAATTGCCGATCATGAGAGACCAGAAGCATCGCCCCATTGAAACGGTGCAGCCACTGCTCCAACCATACGATCCCTTCCATATCCAAAAAATTAGTAGGCTCATCGAGCAATACAACATCGGGCCCTTCAATTAAGACTTTAGCCAGTGCCGCGCGGTTCCTCCAGCCTCCAGATAACTCCTCTACAGGTTGATGCCGCGATCTCTCATCGAATCCTAATTTACTCAGCACCGTATTGATTTCCACAGATACATTCCAGCCATCCAAATGCTCCATTTGTTCAAAAAGCTCAGCTTGGCGCTCTAAAAGTGCATTCATCTGGACATCATCCGACACCTGCCCAAGCTGTTCTCCTATTTGGTTAAGCTCCTGTTCAATGTTTGCTACCTCTTCGAAGCAAAGTTCTAGCTCTTGTTGTACAGACAAAGACCCGGAAAGCTCCGAAAATTGAGAGAAGTAGCTGATCTTCACATTGGGATCTAATTCTACTTTTCCTGCCGTTGGCTCCTCTTTTCCCATTATTAGCTTAAAAACAGTAGATTTACCTGCTCCATTTCGTCCGATTAAGCCAATACGTTCGCCCTTGCTCACACGAAAATAAATATCTCGAAAGATCAATGTATTCTCATATTTCTTAGTTACGTTCTCCATTCGGATTACGCTCAAGTCTATCACTCCTAGTTCGTATAGATCAGAATTCATCGTTGAATACCCAAAAAGCTATTATAGCACTAATTAAAAAAAGGACTTTATAATCATATTATTACTTATATTTATTTCCGATATATGTATTTATATTAATATAAATTTATAAATATATAAGGAGGATTACAATGAGTTTACTAAAATTAATCAAGAAAAATGTGAGTGTTACTATGTGCATAACCCTGCTCTTTTCTCTTTTTATTGTGTATCCGGCAAGTGCTTCTACCTTCTTCCAAGACCGCTTTGAAGAGGGCGATAATCTATGGACGTCCAATAGTGGGAATTGGACTATTGTTGAGGACGAAGGCAACAGCGTATATTACCAGTCTGCCACAAAAGAAGGACGTACTTCTGCAGGTGATCCAGCCTGGAGCGATTACACTGTGGAAGCGGATGTAAAAGTTGTTGATTTTAATGGCTCAAACAGAACTTATGTTGCAGGCAGATACATAGATGGAAATAATTTTTATGCAGCTTCTTTGTATAATAATAATGATGGCATGCTGGAAATCAGAAAGAAGGTTTCTGGATCTACTACAACTTTGTCCAGCAAACCTTACGCTCTGCAAACAGGAGTTTGGTATAATGTAAAACTCGAAATGAGCGGAAATACCATCAACTTGTATATAAATGATACGCTGGAGCTCTCAGCTTCCGATTCCAAATTAAAAAAAGGTGCAGCAGGGCTCGTTACCTTTAAAACAATTACGATGTTCGACAACGTGACCGTTTCTGACACCAATGGCACTACGCCGACACCAACACCTACTTCTACGCCGACACCTACTGCTACGCCATTAACGACTGCTTCACCAACGCCTACTGCTACGCCGATACCGACTGCTTCACCAACGCCTACTGCTACGCCGATACCTACTGCTACACCGACACCGACTGCTATACCGACACCGACTGTTACACCAACACCAACTGCTACACCGATACCTACTGCTACGCCGATACCTACTGCTACACCGATACCGACTGCTACACCGATACCTACTGTTTCACCCACGCCTACACCGGTTCAGGTTAGTGAATATGATTTGGCTGGGTTTGCCACAGGAACAACAGGTGGTGGAAATATCCAAGAAACCAGTCCACTCTATAAAAAGGTATATAGCGCAGCAGATCTTGCCACTGCACTGAGAAAAGGATCCAAAATAAAGGTTATTGAAATTATGAACGACTTGGATCTGGGATGGAATGAAATTTCTGATGCGGCAAAGATCTCCCCATTTAGCGCTCATAACAGTGCTTTAACACATCCCGTATTAATAGAGACTGGTGTCAGCAAATTGTCTATAGACAACTTCGACGGTTTGACCATTTTTTCAGCTAAGGGTGCAACCATTAAACATGCCGCTTTTACTTTTAAAAGAAGCTCTAACGTCATCATCCGCAACCTTGAATTTGATGAGCTTTGGGAATGGGATGAAGCAACCAAAGGAAATTACGATAAAAACGACTGGGACTACATCACCATTGAGAACAGCAACAACGTATGGATCGACCACTGCACCTTCAATAAATCTTATGACGGAGTTGTCGATGTTAAAAAAGGCAGTAACGGCGTCACCATTTCATGGTCATCCTTCTTAGGGGATGATAGAAACGCAAACAGCTGGGTTACTCAGCAAATTAATGCAATGGAAGCCGACAAGGCTGCCTATCCCATGTACGCTTATTTAAGAAGCAGCTCAGTTGGCCTAAGTAAAGACGACATCATTGCGATTGCCGCTAGTCAAAAAAAGGGCCATTTAATAGGCGCAACAGAATTTGCAGCTGATAATGCGCTTCTTTCTGTGACGCTCCATCACAACTACTATAAAGATATACAAGACCGCATGCCCCGCCTTCGTAGTGGTAATGCGCATGCCTATAACATTGTAATGGACAACGAAGATACCAGATTGGCTAAAAAACGTCTAACCTCCGCTATGGAAAAAGCGATCTCAAGCAAGGGGTATCATTTCGGGGTTACAAGTAACGGAGCCATCTCGACAGAAGGAGGAGCTGTATTACTTGAAAGTTCTGTAATCATTGATGTAGTGTATCCTCTTCGCAACAATCAAGCGGATGCAAGTAATAGCAAATATACAGGTGCAATCGCAGCTTTAGATACGATCTATTCACTAGATGGAGCAACGTTCAGAGGAGACAGTACAGCTAAGAACAGCCCTCTCTCCCCTGCACCCGCTGCCGTTAAAGCATTTGCATGGAACGGATTAACAACACTACCTTATAGCTACACTTCAGATGACCCAGCTAGTCTAAAATCTAGACTTACCTCTGTTGACGGCTCAGGGGCAGGCAAATTGTCCTGGTCAAACAAGGAATGGTTGATAACAAATTACAGCAACTAACTCGACTAATGCGACTAACTAATCACTGAACACGTACTCCCATAACTACAACGAGAAAAGTTACTAACTTAGTTGCCACATTAGCGCCACCTTTGCACCAAATTAGCACCATATTAGTGCTACTAGCGCCATATTAACGCCACATTAGCACCAAATTAGCAAACTTTTGTACCGCACTAACGCCACTTTTGTTCTGCCGAAATAGCTAAGACGCTCAGACGGTGATTTACAGTTTACTGTGCAGTATTTACGAGGTCAGACGGCGAGTTTACAGTTTCAGTGCAGTATTTACGAGGTCAGTCGACGATTTTACAGTTTACAGTGCAGTATTTACGAGGCCAGATGGTTCGGACTCAG
>NZ_JBBODA010000031.1:0-69278 GCF_038002705.1 Paenibacillus sp. FSL H7-0716 | reverse complement strand
AAGTAAGAATCCATTGTATAGCCAATTTATAAAAAAGAAGCCACCCTATAAGTAGAATTCTCTACTTTTTGGACAGCTTCTTTTTTCATCAGTCACAATCTGCTCAAGCTAAGTCCATTTCGCGGACCACAGCTTCATTTCCTTCAAAATTTGATGTAAATCCTCACCTTTGGGAGTAAGCGAATATTCTACCGTAACAGGAACAGTCGGAAATACGTGACGTTCAAGCACACCATGCTCCTCCAGATGGCGCAACGTAGTGGTCAGTGCGCGGGGAGACACATTAGTGATTTTTCGTTGCAGTGCCCCAAAACGCTGCGTGCCGTCGAATAGCTCTCTGAGGACAAGAAAGGCCCATTTTCCACCTAATACTTCAAGTGTTTTTTCAACATTACATTCAATAGTAACAGGGGTTTTGGGGATATAATTATTAGTAGATTTAGCTGTCTTCAAGGTATCTCCTCCTGTTTGTGAAGCTACTATACTCTAGTATAGTAACTACACTAGAGATCATATAATAAACTAATTTTCACTTCTTTCTATTATATACAAACTATTCTAGAATGAATATGAGTGCTAAGCAACCTGCCAAAATCAAACACGGAACTATGGAGAGGAGCAGTTATTATGAAATATCGCAGATTAGGTGGAACCGGTTTAAAAGTCAGTGAGATTAGTTTGGGAAGCTGGCTGACATACGGAGGCTATGTGGAAAGAGATAATGCTGTTAATGCCATTGAAACCGCTTACGACTTAGGCGTGAATTTTTTTGATACTGCAAATGTTTATGAAAAAGGTGCTGCCGAGAAAGTACTAGGTGAGACTTTACGTAACTACTCTCGTGAGTCCTATGTATTAGCTACTAAAGTATACGGGGAAATGGGCTCGGGACCTAACGACCGTGGACTATCCCGCAAACATATTACGGAACAGTGTCATGCTAGCTTGAAACGTCTCGGAGTAGAATACGTGGATATTATGTATTGCCACCGTTTTGATCCGGAAACTCCAATTGAAGAAACCTTACGTGCGCTGGATGATCTGGTTCGGCAAGGCAAGGTATATTATGTCGGTGTTAGTGAGTGGACGGCGGCGCAAATGACCGATGCGTTAGCTGTAGCAGACCGCTATTTGCTAGATCATATTGTTGTTAATCAGCCGATTTATAATATGTTTAACCGTTATATTGAGAAAGAGATTATTCCGCTTGGCGAGCGCCGTGGGATTGGACAGGTGGTATTTTCTCCGCTGGCTCAAGGGCTGTTAACTGGAAAGTATAACACGGACATCCCTGAGGATAGCCGTGCTGCTAAGCTGGAACGATTAAAAGATTCGATTACAGAAGAAAAGATTGAAAAAGTCCGCCAATTGAGTGGGATCGCCACGGAACTGAATATCTCTGTTGGGAATTTGGCTTTGGCTTGGATTTTGCGTCAACCTAATGTAGCTAGTGCGCTGGTGGGTGCCAGCCGTCCGGAGCAGGTCGAAGAGAATGTTAAGGCTTCAGGTATTGAACTTTCGGAAGAGATTTTGAAGAAGATTGAGGAGATTCTGGAGTAGTTGTTAGTTTCATAAAAAAGGAGACACACTCATGACGAAAGTAGTTATTACAGGCGGCAGTGGGATGTTGGGCAGATGGGTGGTCCGGCATTTTGTAGAGCAAGGGTATGAGGTTGTGAATGTAGATACGCAAAAATCCGCAGATTCTTTGTGCCCAACGATGATTGCTGATTTGAATAATTTGGGTGAAGTGTATGGTGTGCTTGCAGGCGCTGATGCAGTTGTACATTTGGCTGCGATTCCAGCTGCAAATATAAAGACGAGTGAGGTCACCTTTCAAAATAATGTAGTATCTACCTATAACATTTTGGAGGCTGCGGCGGGTCTCGGGATTCGAAAAGCAGTGATTGCTTCCAGTGAATCCTCTTACGGAATCTGTTTTGCGGTTAATCCTTTGGGGCCGAAGTATGTGCCTATGGATGAGGAGCATCCACAGTTGCCTGAAGACAGCTACGGTCTGTCTAAGGTTGTGAATGAGCAAACCGCTGAGATGTTCTATCGCAGAAAGGGTATACAGGTCGTTTCCCTAAGAATCGGAAATGTTATTGATCCATCGGCATATGAACGTTTCCCTTCCTTCATTCATGATCCAGCGCAGCGCGATCGGATTCTATGGAGTTATATTGATACACGGGATGTAGCAACAGCTTGCCAATTGGCAATCGAAACGGATGGATTAGGCGCGGTTGCTCTTAATATATGTGCAGATGAGACCAGCATGGCTGTTCCTAGCAGAGAGCTAATGGCCGCACGTTATCCAGAGGTGACGGATTTCCGCCAGCCGCTGGAGGGTCACGAGTCGCTACTCAGTAATGAGAAGGCCAAAAAGCTGCTGAATTGGCAGCCGAAGCACGTATGGCGAGATTATGTTAACCAGTAAATAACGAGCCGGATTCACTATAAGGAGCGTGCAAAATGAAGGTCTTATTTATTGGAGGTACGGGATTAATTAGTCAGGCTGTATCCCCGTTGGCTGTAGCTCAAGGAATCGAGCTGTATTTGTTCAACAGAGGACAGCGGGATGAATTCGTTCCAGAAGGTGCAAAAGTAATTAAAGGAGACATTCGTAATCCGGCAGAAGCCGCATTAGTATTACGAGATTACGAATTTGACGTAGTGGTAGACTGGATTGCTTTTACACCGGAACATGTGCAGGCAGACATTGACCTGTTCACAGGTAAAACGAAGCAGTACATTTTCATCAGCTCAGCCTCTGCTTATCAGAAGCCGCAGCGTAATTATGTAATTACAGAAGAGACACCGCTGGAGAACCCTTATTGGGAGTATTCGAGGAATAAAATTGCGTGTGAGCAGCTGTTGATGGAAGCTTACAAGGCGAACGGATTCCCGGTTACGATTGTTCGTCCTTCCCATACCTATGGAAATACAACCATCCCTGCGGCACTCACGAGTGGCCAGCATCCTTGGTCACTGATCGATCGTATCCGCCGCGGCTTACCTTTAGTCATACATGGAGATGGAACCTCTTTGTGGACACTGACGCATAATTCGGATTTTGCCAAAGGTTTCGTTGGATTGCTTGGACATCCGGAAGCGATAGGTGAGGCCATTCATATAACTTCCGACGAGGTATTAAATTGGAATCAGATCTATGCGGCCATCGGACAAGCGGCAGGTGTGGAACCTAAAGTGGTGCATATCTCCACAGACTTTATCACAGCCTTTTCCCCTCCAGGGACAGCGGATGGCTTGATCGGTGATCAAGCGGTAAGCAGTGTTTTTGATAATAGCAAAATCAAACGTTTCGTACCTGACTTCCAGGCTACTGTGCCTTTCTCCGAAGGGATTAAGCAGTCGGTTGCTTGGTTCGAGGCCCACCCTGAGCAATGTACGGTCGATGCAGAATGGTCTGCGTTACTTGATAAGTTGATCGAGAGACATGGAATTGAGGCCAAACCTCTTTCTTTCTACGCATAAGGTTTATACAGTTATATTTAAAGACGGTCTGTTCCTAAGGGAGCAGCCGTTTTTTTTGGGTTTGTCTCGTTCAATGTAAGGTTATGGAATGAATCAGCAAATCATGAATATACTCTCACTACCTAAAATTCCGTTGAAAAAGGAGTCCTGGCCATGCCAACCCATCCCTTTGTCTCGCGTTTTTTCGTAAATTCAGATGCACGTCGTGAGAAGTTAATTTATGATCTGCCGGAATCATGGTGGAGCCGTCCCTTTGAATATGAGTGGTGTATTAACTTTATTTCTCCGCATGGTGTTGTACTGGATGCAGCCTGTGGGATTCCTCATCCCTTGAAGTTTTATTTGGCAGGGGTTTGTGCAGAGGTCTATGCCTGCGATATGGACAGTAGGGTTATTTACCCAAAAGCTATCCAAGAATGTATTGAAAATGAGATTGGGGAAAAAGCGGCAAAGCAGGTTATCGCTAGAAGAACAAGCAACCTGCATTTGGCTCAAGCTAATCTGACGGATCTGCCATATGAGGATGAGAGCTTTGACACTGTTTTTTGCATATCGGTATTGGAGCATTTGAGCTTTGAGGATACGGTGGGTACTTTACGGGAATTTCACCGGACGTTGAACGAAGAAGGATTATTGGTATTGACATTTGATTATCCGACGGTAAATCTGAGTCTTATGAATGACCTGCTGCTGCAAACTGGATTTCAGTATTGGGGGGAGACAGATTTTGAGTTGCCTGCGGATGCTGTGCATACGGATGCGTGGGGTGGATTAAATTGTTTTAGAGCCGTTCTGAAAAAAGCAAAGGAATAACAGGTCTTTCTACTCTTAATTTAGTAACCTCTTTCCAGTATGCTAGGATCATAGCTAACAAAAGATGAGAGGAGGCTGTATTTTTTGAGATTAGGATCGAAGGTTTTGCGTAGAATAGCACTCATTACACTTATGTTAACACTAATAGTTCCGGTGACATCTGCTTCCAGTGCAGCTTCACTATCTTCAGATCCTATAAAGCTTGCTTTTGCGGGGGATATCCTTTTGGACGGTTTTGTTGGCGATCAGATTGCTAAATATGGGGTGAACTTTCCGTTTGTAAAGGTCGCACCTACGCTGCAAAAGGCTGACATCGCCTTCGCCAATCTGGAGACGCCTGTGTCTATCCGAGGGAAAGCGGCAGAGAAAACCTTTGCCTTCAGATCCAAACCAGCAACGTTAGGCGGCTTAACCTATGCAGGGATTGATGGAGTGTCCTTGGCGAATAATCATATTTTGGATTATGGAAAAGACGCTATGCTCGACACGCTGATCCATTTGGATCGAAACAAGATTGGCCATACAGGCGCTGGCAAGGATGAAGACGAAGCGTTCAAGCCTTATACTAAGACGGTAAAAGGGAAAAAGATCGCCATCCTTGGCGTTAGCCGTGTGCTTTCAAATCCTTCGTGGTATGCCGGCAAAAACAAACCGGGAGCCGCTTCAGCTTACACCTCGCAGCCTATGCTTAGCGCCATTCAGAAGATGTCCAAGGAGAATGATTATACGATCGTATATATTCACTGGAATGAAGAGTTTAAGGATTTTCCTGAAAAGTACGCACGCACACTAGCTAAACAGATGATTGATAGCGGGGCGGATTTAATTCTTGGCGCACACAGTCACTGCCTTATGGGCATCGAATACTATAAGCACAAGCCCATTTATTATTCACTTGGGAATTTTGTGTTTAATCGCTCCACACGTGGTGGGGAAAAAACACTTAATTCTATGCTGTTGAATATTGAGATTAAGGACTCCAAGATCACCAGCAAGATTACACCTGTCAAAATCATTGGCGGACAGCCTAATTTTATGGATGATTCCTACAATAGGAAAACGATTAAGCTGTTGAACACCCTATCTTTTAATGCCAACATAGACGCTAACGGCAGGGTCACGGAAAAGCAGCTTTAATAAATACAAACTCTGATTAACTATTCACGGATCACGCCCGATCCCGTTGGAATGCGAAATGTGTGGAGTACTAATGGAGTAACTGTGGAGTCCGTATGGGGTGGCATGAAGTACGTATGGGGTACGTATGGAGTATGTATGGTGTATACGTATGAGTATGTATGGAGTATGTATGGAGTATGTATGATGTGGTGTATATATTACCTATGGAGTGCCTATGGAGTGCCTATGGAGTCCATATGGGGTGGCAAGAAGTACGTATGATGTGGCGTATGGAATACCTATGGAGTACCCATGAAGTATCATCGCTGTAATTGTGAAATAACTACATTCTATACACCTATTTTATATGTAAAACGGACCATTCTGCTTTTAAGTGTATTTTATGCAACTAAAAACTAGAGAATCGCCCTAGAGGGCAATAAATCAATAGAATAGTTGTACGAAATACAGCTATATCCATCGGCCGAGCGAGTTACAGAGTTATAGTTGTACAAAATACAGTTAAACTACTAGTTAGTATTGGAACGTCTGTATCAAGAGCAGACCGCAACAGTATGCAGAGTATTGGAACGTCTGCATAAAGGGGGAGATCCATATGGATCCCCCCCCTTTTTATGCAGAAGCTAAGTTTGGAATTAGATAATCAGCCCTTCACCGCCCCCGCAACAACACCCTTAACGATGTACTTTTGCAAGAAGATGAATACTACGATCGATGGCAACACCGCCATGACCATAGCTGTCATCGCATATTGCCAATCTGAGGTATATTGGCCCACGAAGGTGTAGGCAGCCAGTGTCAGCGTTTTGGTATCTGGGGAGCCGTTGACCATGAGCAGCGGGAGCAGGAAGTCATTCCAGATCCACATTACGTCGATAATGACAATGGTTGTTGTGACCGATTTCAGCAGTGGGAAGATGACACTGAAGAACAGGCGGAAGCCGGAAGCTCCATCAATCGTGGCACTCTCATCAATTTCAACCGGAATCCCTTTGACGAATCCATGGTAGATAAACACGGCGAGTGGAGCACCGAAACCCCAATATAACAACCCAAGTCCCCAAGTACTCTCAGAGAGATTTAACGTCTTAGCGGTTTGCAGAACGGTCAGCATGATCGATTGGAACGGGATCAGCATCGGCATAATGCAGAGGAAATAAATCACCCCGCTCAGTCTGGATTTCGTCCGTGCCAGCTTGTAGGCTGCTATGGATGAAATGAACACAATACCCAGAAGACCTACACCGGTAATGACAAAGTTGTTCAGAAACAGCTTCGGATAGTTGATAAACTTCCATACGTAGGAATAGTTACCGAATACCAGATGTTTCGGCAGGGCGATGACATCCGTCATGACTTCGCTAAAGCTTTTTAACGAGTTGATAATCGTCAGAAATAGCGGATATAGAAACAGAAGAGAGAGGATGACCATAACAACCTCTAAAATGATTCGGCCTGCTTTGCGGTTTGTATTCATTATGCCTCAACCTCTCTTCGTTTGAAGAATGCTAACTGGAGAATGGTTACCACCAAGACGGCCAGGAACAAGATAAGCGCTTTCGCTGTACCGTATCCATAGAGATTGTTCTGGAAGGTATCCCGGTAGATATCGTAAGCGATACTGTAGGTAGTTCCGCCAGGTCCGCCCCCGGTTAAGGACAGGATGACATCGAACACCTTGATCGAATTGGTCAGTGCCATGAACACAGAAATCGTAATGGATGGAGCGAGCAGCGGCAGCGTAATACTGAAGAATTTTCTCATGGGACCAGCGCCATCAACTGTGGCTGCTTCTTTGAGATCCTCAGGTACAGATTGCAGACCGGCAATATAAATGACCAGATAAAAACCAATCGACTGCCAGATGGAGACGGCCAGTATAGAGACGAAAGCAAGTCCCGGCGTCCCTAGCCAGCTTAGACCAAATATGGACCAGCCTGTACTTTCTCCGAGTGAGTTGAAACCTTGCATAAAGATAAATTTCCAGATAAAACCGACAATGACAAGACTGAGGATATAAGGAATAAAGAAAGCGGCTCTCAGCCAAGGGGTGCTCTTCAGCTTCATGTCCAGAACTAATGCGAGCAAGATGGCCAGCACGTTAACGAGAACAATGTACAGAATCGCATACTTTATGGTGAACCAGGCTGAATTGGCGAAGTTGGTGTCGCCCATAAAGATTTGTTTGAAATTATCAAGTCCGACAAACTTAGGGTGTTTCGAAATTCCGTTCCATTTGGTCATCGAATAGCGGATAGTCATGGCAAACGGAATGTAGAATGCTACAGCGATACAGATTAGGACTGGGAGAGTGAATAATCC
Organism: Paenibacillus sp. FSL H7-0716; assembly: GCF_038002705.1. Lineage (NCBI taxonomy): Bacteria > Bacillati > Bacillota > Bacilli > Caryophanales > Paenibacillaceae > Paenibacillus > Paenibacillus sp. FSL H7-0716. The sequence goes on along the minus strand of NZ_JBBODA010000031.1, from coordinate 61,505 downwards.
GAATTCTGTTTTCTCGCGCCATCTTTTGCCGAGTGATTTTAACATGGATGCACCTCTTCTTGATTTGTTGGGTGGTAATATCGACTAGGCTTGCCACACATAACCATTCCGGTTAGTCTATATTGTGTATTATAGAGCAGTACCCTATACTCAAAAATGGATTTAAGAGTACAGTTAGGGGTAAAAAGGTGAACTGAAATATTTATAATTAAGCTTGTAAATCGTGGGGGAGGTTGCCGGTCATTATTAAAAAATGGATCATAAAGCGGTTTGAACCCGTGCTGGAGCTTGTCTCACGCAGGTTGGCGAACAAGCTTATTTTGCTGTTTACAATCATCATTGTTTTGGTGGTGACCTCACTGACGTTCATTTCATACGGCATGCTGCGAAAAGAATCGGTGGATAACAGCATCGCCAGTACGAGCAACAATCTGTTGCTTGTCGGCCGGAATCTGGAGAGCTATTTGGACGGCATCGAGCAATTATCCCTGCCGCAAATATCGTATGACGAGATCACCTATGCGATTTTGCATGAATCAGAGGATTATGCCTCGAAGATGTATGTGGAGGACTACTTGAAGAACCTGTACTTCTCCCGCAATGATCTGGAAGCAATCTACCTGTATGTGATCAAGGAGCACAAGTATTATTATGTCACCAAAGAGAACTACAATATTACCGTGCGGGTCGCCGAGCATCCGTCGATTGAGAATCTTTCCTGGTATAAAAAAGCGCTGGCCAGCCCGTTTAACCGTTCTTACCAGTCTTTTGTAAAAAACCAATCCTCGATGATCAATAGCTCCGACTACCCTATAAATAAGGATAAAAGCTTCATGGGCTACCATCGATTGCTGCGCTCTATAGTTTCCAGGGAACCACAGGCGGTGCTCTCCCTTTATTTCAACTCCTCGGTTACGGACGAGATTATGAAGGATATTCCCTTCAGTAAAGGGCAGCACCTAATGTACGTCAGTCCCGATAATGAACCTTTTGTGGTGGATGACCCCGGGTTTTATCAACAGAGCGAACAAGAGGGACTGCTTAAGGAGCTGACACCAGCCTCAGGAGGACGCGTGACGTGGTCGGATAAAGAAGAGAAGTATCTAGTGATTTATGACATCAGCAAAAAAGAAGGCTGGAAGCTGATTAAGCCGATTCCCTACAAAGAAATTTATGAAGCGGCCACGACAACACGCAAATTGAACTATTTCATAGGACTGTTATTTTTAATCGTTTCGGTCATCTTGGTCAGCATTATTTCGAACAAAATAACGAACCCGCTAAAGAATCTGTCGCTGCAGATGAAGCGGTTCAGTACAGGCAGCTTTGACGCTGAAGCACAGGTTGAAGGAAAGGATGAAATTGCCTATCTGTCTCGCCACTTCAATAAGATGGTGGAAAAGACGAATGAGCTGATCAATGAACGGTATAAAATGAAAATTGTCGAGAAAAATGCTGTACTCAAAGCATTGGAAGCTGAGATCAATCCGCATTTCTTATATAATGCTCTGCAAGCCATTTCCACCAAGGCGCTGAAAAACAACAATGATGATATTGTCGATATGGTCGATAATCTTGCTATGACGCTGAGATACTGCATTAGCGGTAAAGATGTGGTCCATGCCAGAGAGGAATTAAAGCATATTGAGCGTTATTTAGCGCTGCAGAAGGCTCGTTTTGGAAACAGAATGCAGGTGGCCTACCAGTGGGAAGACGAATTACTGGAGCTGGAGATTCCGAAGCTGTCCATTCAGACCTTGGTAGAAAATTGCATCAAGCATGCGCTGGAAAAAGTATCCACAACGATCACAATTACTATTGAAGCGCATGTGACGCCCAGCCATACTGTTATTTCAGTGACGGATGATGGGCCGGGATTTAGCGGGGAGCGGCTGGAGAAAGTGAGAAATTCTCTTCAAATCCAGTGGGAGGATCAGGGCGGAGAAAACGCTGCCGAAAGTGACACGGAAAGCATTGGACTGAAAAATTTGAACACGCGGCTGAAGCTTTTGTATGGTGAGGCTGCGGGTTTGGCCATTACCAGTGATGCTGGCGGAACAAAGATGGACATGCGGTTACCGCGGGGAGGGATTAACCATGTATAAAGTACTGATTATAGATGATGAGGAACCGTTGCGTGAGGCGATCAACATCCTGGGAGACTGGAAAGGACTAGGTGTCGATCAGGTACTGGAGGCTACGGATGGAAATATGGGCCTAGCCATGCTGCGTGAGCAAAAGATCGACCTCGTATTGGTCGACATGAAGATGCCGGAGCTGAACGGAAGTGAGCTGTTGCAGATCGTGGAGAAGGAGTTCCCGGAACTGCTGACGATTGTAATCAGCGGCTACAATGATTTTGAATATACCCGCCAGGCTATCCGTTCTAAGGTAGTTGATTATTTGCTGAAGCCGGTCAACCGGGGGGATTTGAATGCGGCCCTGCGTAAAGCTATCGATGTGCTGGAAGCTAAACGCAAGAAAGAAAGCGAGTTCATCAACAGGAACATTACGCTCAACATGTCTCTGCCGAAGCTAAAGGAGAAAATCTATCTGTCGATCATTGAGCGCAGCTTCAAAAATCAGTCCAACGAGGCTTTTCTGCCATTGATCGGCGCCGATACGGCCGGAAACTATTTTGCTGCGGGTGTACTGCGGGTGCTCAATTTGGAACAAGTGCGTCGTAATCGCTTCCATGAGGACCGGGATTTGCTGCATTTTGCCGTCACAAATGTGATTAATGAGAATAGCGACGAGCATTTTCAGGCCTTCAGCTTCGCCAGCCATAAGGGAGAACGCGAGTTTATCGCCATCTTCACGATGAAAGGCGGCTATGAGGAGGACGCAACTTTCCGCTCTTTACATCATATGAAGAAGTTAGTTTCGACGCTGAAGGAGCTATTCGGAATTGTTGTTGCCGGAGGAATTGGACAGCCCTATGGTGACATCATGGCGCTTGCTCAATCCTATGAGACTGCCAAAGCCTCTCTCGACGGGATTGACCTCCTGACGCTGAAGGGAGCGATTGTCACAAATAGCAGCAACGATACTTCCCAGGGGAAAGATAATCCCTCCTTGACGGGACGTATGCCCTTGATTCGCAACGCACTGGAGAGCGGGAACATCAATCATGCCAAAAGTATTTTAAGCGAATTCACAAAGAAATGGGAGGCTTCCGGACGTTTTAATCTGGGCGAGGCTGACCGGCAGATAGAGGAATTTATTATTTTACTGAACGATATTGCGACGGAGCTGGATGCGGTCCCCGAACGTATTCGCGGCGGTAAAGATAAAGGATTGCGTGGGCTAGGCATCGGGAGCGATTTTGCTTCCTTTGGCGAATTTGAGCGGGTGCTGAGCGGAATTCTAGATTGCTATGGCAATGAAATTAGCAAAAGCCTTGCTGGCAATCGCCCCAGCGTACTGGAAAATATTAAAGCATACATTGATAATCACTATTTTGAGAATATTAAAATATCGATGTTCACGGATAAATATTTCCTGAGCAGAGAATACTTGATGAAACTTTTTAAAGGGCAATATGGTTATGGCATACATGAGTATGTACAAAAAGTAAGAATGGATAAGGCAAAGGAGCTGCTATCCACCCCCGATTTGAAAATCCAAGACATTTCCGAGATGTTGGGGTACAAGGACAAAAATTATTTCAGCAAGGCGTTCCGGAATTATTATGACTGTTCACCTTCTGAATATCGGGTTCTACTATTGAACGGGGAGTAGTGAAGCGGTTACATGAACACACTTTTTTACCCTAATAAGTTCACTTATGTACATTCTTATCCTTTTTCTTTTTCTTTAGAATTGTCTCAAGACCACTAGATGCATGAGGAAAAGGGGGCAACATCATGTTAAAAAGATTTATGGCTTTATCTGCGAGTCTGCTGCTCGTCGGCGGATTACTGGCGGGTTGCGGCGGAAACAACAATGCCGCTAACAATAGCGGAACAGGGAATACTCCTGCCACAGATTCTGGCAAGCCGGTCACGATTAATATGTTCACCGCATCACCCGAGTACACTGATGCTTTTAACGCTTATATTGCCGAGTACAAGAAAGTTAAACCGAATGTGACGATTAATCTGGAGATTATGCAGGCTGACTACAATACGGTGCTCAAATCGAAGATTGCTGCGGGAAGTACACCTGACGTATTCCAGACCACAGCGGGCGGAGATATTGATACTTTTGCGGAGTATAGTGCTGACTTAACTAATGAGCCACTGGCTGCAGCGATGACCGATGCAGTGCGTTCTAACATGAGTTCTTCGGACGGTAAAGTACTCGGTCTTCCGGTAAAAGGAAATCTATTCGTCCTGATGTACAATAAGAAACTGTTGGCTGATGCGGGGATTACAGAAGTTCCTAAGACAACAGCCCAAATGGACGATGCGATTACTAAGCTTGAAGCTAAAGGCATTACTCCTTTTGCCAACGCCTATAAAGAGTGGTGGGTATGGAAACATATCTTCCAACACTTCGTAGATGCGGCAGCCCAAGATGCGGGTACGGATGCTAAGACACTTGTAAATGACTTTATCGCTGGAAAAACCACCATCAAGGATCACCCGGTGCTGTACAATAACTTCTTCAGCTTCGTTGATACTACTGTTAAACATGGCACAGACAAACCGCTTGAACGGGACAGCAATGCTGAAGTCAGCGACTTTGCATCCGGCAAAACAGCGTTCATGACGGGTAAAGGCGCATGGGATGAAGAAGCCATTAAGAAAATCACACCTGACTTCGACCTGGGCATTATGGGTTACCCAGTCAGCGACAAGGCTGAACAGTCCCAGATCATTACTGGTGCGGATCAAGCGCTGCGTATCAATAAGGATTCTGCTGTAGCTGGTGAGACTATTGAATTCTTCAACTGGCTGTATACTTCTGAATACGGTAAGAACTGGTTCTCAACAGTAGCTAAGGTTATTCCTCCAATTAAGGATGCTCCAATGCCTGACCTGCAAATGCCAAAAGAAATGGAAGAGATCCTCAAGACAGAGAAATCCGGTGACCTGTCCGTGAACTACTCTCTGGATACCTTCCACCAAAAATTTGGTGAGCTCATGCAGGCTTACATCGGCGGCAGCAAAACTAAGGATCAAGCCATTTATGAAATTCAAAAAGCTTGGATTCAATTCGGATCGGCAGAATAACTAGGTTCAGATCAGGGGGCGGGCTCCAAGGTAAGATTCACTTACTGGAGAACCGTCCCTTTTTTATATGTTATATAATCATAAGAAGATACTGAGATAAAGTCAGGAGGTACATTATTATGAATAGCAAAATGATTGAAATCATTGAAAATGGACTATTTCTTACGATTGAAGTTACGGAAGATCAGGATGTTCGGCTATTGCATTTTGGCGCGGCACCTTTGGAAGCAGCCATAGCGGATAAGAACAAGCAAGGCTTCCGGCTGCTGGAGCTGCAATTATCGGGCGAAGACCGCGCCGAATATCACGGGCGCACACACCGAGCATCCTATCCGGGTCTTCGGATGGTATATGTGGGACACAGCGATACAGTGAATGCACTCGGGCGTAAATTGGAGCTTAGCTTGGCTGATCCGATTACAGGAATCCAGGCAGTGCAGCATTTTCAGTTCTACAAGGGCGTGCAAATCGTTCGAAGCTGGACAGTGCTAAAGAATGCTGGAGAAGCTGAGGTGGCAGTGGAATACATCTCCTCCTTTGCTCTTACAGGTGTAGACAAAGAGGGGGGCGGGGAGCGCAATGATAAGATTGAAGTAACCCTTGCCCACAGCGGATGGCAGAGTGAACTTCAGTGGCGGACTTACCGCCTGCCTGAGCTTGGGATGTATCATTTGGCAGACCGTGGCTCCAAACGAATTGCCGCAAGCAATACAGGCTCTTGGTCAGCAGCGGAACTTCTGCCGATGGCGGTTTTGCATAATAAGGAGAGCGGGACAAGCTTGTTCTGGCAGATTGAGCATAACGGCTCTTGGCATTGGGAGCTGACGGATCAATACGATCAGCTTACACTGCTGGTCAGCGGACCTACAGAACATGACAACCATTGGTGGCTGAAGCTAGCTCCCGGTGAAGAGTTTACTTCGGTGCCAGCAGCTGTAGGTGCTGTGCAGGGAGGATTTCAGGGCGCGGCAGAACAGCTTACGGTATATCGCCGGATGATCCGCAGACCTAATGAGGATAATGAGCTGCTGCGGATTATTTTTAATGACTATATGAATTGCCTATGGGGAAGCCCAACGACTGAGAAACTACTGCCTTTAATTGATGCTGCCGCAGAAGTAGGTTGTGAATATTTCTGTATTGATGCTGGCTGGTATGCACCCGGAGAGTGGTGGGATGGCGTAGGCCAGTGGGAGCCTTCCAGCGATCGGTTTCCGGAAGGGATTAAATATGTGCTCGACTATATCCGCAGCAAAGGGATGATTCCCGGACTATGGCTTGAGCTGGAGGTTATGGGCATCAACAGCCCGAAGCTTGCGGAGACTGATGACAGCTGGTTTTTCATGCGGCATGGTAAAAGGGTTAAGGACCGTAGCCGCTATCAGCTAGATTACCGCAACCCGAAAGTCATTGATCATGCAAACGGTGTTATTGCGCGTCTGGTTGAGCAGTACGGTGTAGGATACATTAAAATGGATTACAACATCAATGCAGGCATTGGGACAGAAACGGATGCGGACAGCTTCGGAGATGGGCTGCTACAGCATAACCGCGCTTATCTGGCTTGGTTGGACAGCATCTTTGTTCGTTATCCGAAGCTTGTTATCGAGAACTGTTCCAGCGGGGGAATGCGCATGGATTATGCGATGCTTAGCCGACACAGCATCCAGTCTACCAGCGACCAGGAGGATTATGTACAGTATGCGGCGATTGCCGCAGGTTCTCCGGCAGCACTGACACCGGAGCAGTCCGCAGTTTGGTCTTATCCGCTGCGCGAGGGGGACGATGAGGAAGTCATCTTCAATATGGTTAATGCGTTGTTGCTTCGTGTACACCAGAGCGGTCATTTGGCGGAGCTTGAACCTCACCGCAGAAGTCTAGTTAAAGAAGCGCTGGATTATTACAAAACCATTCGCAGTGATATCCCACACGCCACACCTTTCTGGCCGCTCGGCCTGCCGGACAGTGAGGGCGAATGGGTCAGCCTTGGCTTGCGGCGCGGCGAACGACGGTATGTCGCGGTATGGCGGATTGACGGAGAAGCTGCAAATGTCCAATTGCCGATAGAAGAGCTGAAGGGACTTGAACCAGCGATCGCCTGTGCCTATCCTCAGCAGCATAGCTCAACCTGGAATTGGGATAAATCAGCAGGAGTTTTGACGGTGGCGCTCCCACCAGGAAAAACAGCGAGATTGTTTGAGATTACTTCGTAAAGATTGCGGCGGGCCTGCTCCCCTTCAATCTGATGTTTGGGGGAGCGGTCGCTGTAGCTTGCTAGGGAAATAGTTTATTCACTGCCTTTCTAATTCGGTCAGGATTGGCGTATCTGCTGAAAGTATGTTTAAAAAAGGCAGTACAATGATCGTTTCGAATTCATTATTTTGAGCGTTAGTAACCAGATGACCTCCGTATTTTTCGGTGACACTTTGAATATTTGTTAAGCCGAATCCGTGAAAAGCGGGATTCTCTTTAAAATTATGCTGCACTATACTGCTAGAATTGTTCCGTGAGTTGGTGACTTGGATAAACAATGAAGTATCGGTAGTGAAAATTAGCAGCTGAATAAATCTATCTTCTTTTTTTGGAACTCTTGCAGCGGCGTTTAGCGCATTATCCAGCACGTTCCCGATCACGGTACATAAGTCAAACCGGTCAATATCAATAGCTTCGGCATGTATATGAATATCATAATTCATAGCAATTTTATGTTCACAAGCAATATTTAGCGCGTTACCAATTAAAGAATCAATTACCAAATTACCTGTTGATAGTTTTAGAGAAGGCTGATGAATTTGACCGAGCATTGAATTAATATGATGGATAGATTCCTGAATCTCATTGTTCTGAATACAAGTCCGGACATATACCAATTGCTTGTTCGTATCATGGATAACTTGTTTGATGCTTGTAAGGGAATGTGCGGTTTTTTCATAGCTGTTGTGTTGATAATCCATCTGTTTATGTAATTGCAGATTTTCTTTAGTTAGTTTGGTATTTTCATTAATTTTACCGAATAAAAGGATGGTTTCTCTGATTAGCAGAATAAGCAACATCATGATGACCATTGATAGATAAAGAGTCGTCATCCTCGTTCTTTGAATTGTGCAATCATATAATAGGCGTAGGCTTCTTTAACCTCTTTTGCCTGAGTACGGCCAATAGGAAACTGCTCTTGATTGGTCATGACTACGGAAGTAGCTGTAAACTTATGGACATGTTCAAGATTAACAATAACGGAACGATGAATAAGCATAAACGGACGGTTTAGTTTACTTATATATTCTGAAATTGTACCTGAAATTATGTAATGCTGCATTGAGGTAATGATCTTTAGCCGGTTTTTAGCCAAGGAATGTTTGATTTTAACAATCGCAATAATGTCAGAAGTTCTGATCACCATATGTCCATCTTCAGTTTTAATCATTAGAAACCTATTTACAGAAGAAATGATATAGTTACATAGCTTTATTATCTTTGCCTCAAAACACTCATAATCTACCGGTTTAATCAAATAATGGAAGGGTTGCACATCAAAGCTGTTCATTACGTACTGCGGATAGTTAGTCAAAAAAATAATTTGAACCTCCCGATCCGGAAGTGCACGGATTTTTTTTGCAACCTCGATTCCATTTAATCCTCTCAGTTCAATATCCATTAGAAGTATATGAAAAGGATAACTACTCTGTTGATTATAATAGTGAAGCAATTCCTCACCACAAGTAAAATATTGGGTCTCGAAAGGGTAAACCGTGCTTTGCATAAGTCTTGGGAGATATTCCTTTAGCAACTCGTGTTCCTTTTCCTCGTCATCGCATACGGCTATGCGTAACAAAGTCATTCCCCCCATAATTAAATTTGTTAATCTTCAGAGATACCAAAACCTGACACAAACCGTCATTCAGCCTCCTATTTCAACCATTAGCTACCAAATTACCCCAAATATTCTTTTATATGATATATTGATAGCGTTATCAATGTCAAACCGAAGTTTGAAACTAGAAGAGGAAATATTCTATGAATGATAAGAATACCCTTAAAAAACTTATCGGATTATTCAAACCGCATAAAAAGAATTTATGTTTTATTTTTCTGCTCTTAATATTTTCTACTTTGATTAGTTCCATTTTGCCGATGTTCAACAAAATTATTATTGATGAAGGATTTATGAAATCAGATGTTAGAACCATTATTTTAACGGCAATTTACATCTTTCTTTTTTCAATGTTCAGTAGCTTTTTAGATTTGCTCAAAGAAAAACGAAGAATAAAAATAGCTTCAAATATTATCTACTCGTTGCATAAAGCTGCATTTAATCGACTTATGAAAGTGAAAGTGAAATATTTCACTGATAAAAACTCCAGTGAAATTTTAAATCGCGTTAGCACCGATATATCAAATATTTCGCAAATAACGGATGGTAGTATGCTTTTTATTGTTAGTCAGTGTTTTAGTTTGGTAGGAGGAGTTATTGGACTTTTTATCATAAGTTGGGAACTTACACTCATTGTGCTTATTTTAATCCCTATAGAATATTTAATTTTGAAATCGTTTGCTAAAAAAAGAAAGTCTCTTGCGGAAAAATACATCACGAAGGATGGAGAATATTCGCATTGGTTTGAGGATAGTTTGAACGGTGTGAAGGAAACAAGGCTTTTTAATTTATTCATTTTCAAAGAAAAAGAATTTGCAGACAAGCAGAATCAAGTAATAACCTCCCATATGGGAATCAGTTTATTGGATAATTGGCGGATTACTGTGGAGAGATTTCTAATTGGAGGACTAGTTCTTCTTATATATGCTTCTGGATCGACGATGATATTAGATTCAAAGCTTTCGGTAGGAAGTATATTTGCATTTATTACTTATAGCACTTATGTGACCACTCCTATCTCATCGATGTTGAATATTGGATACTTATTGTCGGGGATAATGCCTTCTGCCCGAAGGTATTATTCATTGCTCGAGGAAGAAATCGAAGCTTGTGATGTAGAATCCGCCAACTATGATGTGAAGCTACTCAACCCTTTTGGGAGCATTCAGTTTGAGAATGTAAGCTTTGCTTATGATACTGAACTGATCTTGTCAAATGTGAATTTCACGATTGGCAGCCATGAGAAAGTGGCCATTGTAGGAATGAATGGTTCGGGGAAGTCTACAATCCTAAATTTAATCCAGAGGTTTTACGAACCACTTACAGGACAAATTTTATTTGATGGAGTGGATATTAAGGCTATTAATTTGAATGAATATCGGGAATTAATTTCGACTGTTAGTCAAGAGATATATCTTTTTGACACAACCATCGAAAATAACATAAAACTTTACAGTGAAAACCATGAGGAGCAGTATAGACAGGCTATTGAGGCTACCCAATTATTAGAGAAGGATACAATCCGGTTTGAGGATTATGTCGTAGGTTCTAATGGGAACAAGTTGTCCGGTGGACAAAAACAAAAAATCGCGATAGCCAGAGCATTAGTAAAAAGCAGGCCTATGGTGATTTTTGATGAAGCGACCTCCAACCTTGATCTTCACTCTGAACAAGCCATCAACCATCTATTAGATACAGCACTCAGTAACAATACAGTGATTATAGTCAGTCATAGGCCGGAAATTCTGAAGCATGTGGATAGAGTAATCTTTTTAGAAAAAGGTCAGGTATCCGCTATTGGACTTCATGAGAAGTTGTCTTATACAAATGAAAGGTATCGGCTCATCACACAACAGCATCAATTCGTTTAATGGTTTACCCTTCGAGTGATTTAAATATCAAATATTGATATTTAGATAAATACGATTTGAAAGGAGGAATAGGCATATGAAACAACTTGTAAAAAGAACAAATGCAAATTATGAAACGTTAGAGGCATATGCAGCTTGCAGTGCATGTCCTTGTTATGCATGTACCTGCAATGCCAGCGGATCAAACAAAGCAGCCATGAAACAAGTAAGCTATACTGGTAACTCCATGAAGATGACGGCTATTGGAATCGGGTAGTAAGTGCAATCTTAAGTATAGCTAAGAGCAGGATGGCTAAATGGCTTTATTAAAAAAGCTGTCCTGCTTCACTTTTAGAGTGGGGGGGAGTTCAGGTGCCAGTATTTCATTTATTTGAAACGGTAACGGGAAAATATATGTTCGATGCGAATGCAAATACATTTCTTAAATTAAATGAAAGATCCTATCAGGCTTTGTTGAACTATAGAAATTCAAACTTTGAACAAGTGGAACCGGAGATTCAAAACTTATTTGATTCCGGTTTTTTGGCGGAGAAACAGGATTTTGAGATGATTCATCCCATGAGCGACTCTTTGCAGCACAATTTAAGCAGAAGTGTTGGCTCGATAACTTTGCAGGTCACGCAAAACTGTAATTTAAGGTGCAGCTATTGCGCATATTCAGGGAGCTACTTACACAGAGTACATACCAATAAGAGAATGAAAAAAGAGGTTGCTTTGAAAGCAATTAAGTTTTTGATTGAGCACTCCGTAGATTCTCCAATTATTAATATTGGATTTTATGGAGGAGAGCCCTTACTGGAAATGGACTTAATAAAAGCTTGTGTTGCTTATGCCAGAGAACAAAGTGCGGGCAAAGAACTAACGTTTAACCTTACTACAAATGCAACTTTAATTACTGACGAAACCTTAGAGTTCTTATCTTCTAATGATTTTAATTTAACGATCAGCCTGGATGGCGATGAAGTCGCGCATGATAGAAACCGAGTTTTTGCGGTAAATAATAAAGGTAGTTTTCAGACTATTATGGATAATATTGAAAATATCAAAAACAAAACACCAGACTATGTTAATAAAGTGATGTTCAATGCAGTAATTGATCCAAATTCGGATTTTAGCTGTTCCACAAACTTTTTTTCAAACTATGAGACCGTAAAAGACTTTGCTGTTATGGCAAGTGATATAGCAAGTAGCTACAAAAAAAGTGAGTCCTTAATCAATGACAGTTTTATCAAGATGTATAATTACGAAGTTTTTAAATTATTTCTTTATAAATTTGGTAGGCTTAAGAAAAGTGATGTATCCAAGCTGGTGATGGAAAGCTTTGATCAAATCCAGGAGAATGTCCATAACAGGCTTAGAATCTCTTTCTATGATGTAAAAAAAGACCATCATTCCGGACCGTGTGTTCCAGGAGTACAACGATTGTTTGTGAATGCTGACGGTGCTCTGTATCCCTGTGAAAGAGTTAGTGAAGCATCTAGTGTAATGAGGATTGGGCATATAGATACAGGCTTTGAATTGGATAATATCCGGAACATACTAAACATTGGAACAATAACGGAGAAAGAATGCAAAGAGTGCTGGGCCTTTAGATATTGCACTTCTTGTGCAATGGCCGCTGATGATATCAATGAGTTTTCTACTGCCAAAAAATTAAGTATCTGCAATAAAGTTAAAGAAAACACTGAGAGTTTGTTTAAAGATTATTGCGTACTAAGAGAGTTAGGCTACGACTTTGATAAAGAAAAAGTGTAATGGGGGAGACAATGGTGAAAAAAAGAGCAATTGTTTATCCATATCATGCAGATTTCGGTCCGGTCGTCAGATTCTCCAATTTACTGGGCAACTATGAGCTTGTTTCATTAATGGCACCTTTAGGTTTTGGACTAAATGAAAAAGATGCAGCGTACAGCTATTATGGTGAGGATGTGGGTATAAAAGTTAAAGATTCTTTTTCAGATGATGAATTTGATGTGTTAATGATTTGTGAATTTGAATGCAGTTTTGAAAAAGTGGTGTTCCCGACAATTATCAAAGCCGCAGAGATGGGGAAAGATATTGTCCTGCTTAACAGATGTGCTGATCATGAAGTTGAAATGGTAAAGAAGGTATGCCTGAAAAATAATGTGGAACTCACAAGTTTTTTTGGAATTGACATTGACAGAACGAAAGTAGAACTCGTTGAGAAAATACTGCTGGATATTAATGTTCCGATAATCTGCGTGGCGAGTCTTATGGAAAAATCCAATAAATTTGATGTTCAGCTTAGCCTAAGGGATTATTTCTTGAAAGAAGGGTACAAAGTAAGTCAAATTGGGACAAAATCTTATTGTGAGATTATGGGATTTCATTCTTTTCCTGATTTTATGTTTAATCATAAAGAAGCGGAGATAGATAAAATATTTCTTTTTAATCACTTCTGTAAATATATTGAATTGAACGAACGACCTGATGTAATGATTATCGGAATTCCAGGCGGGACAATGGTATATAATAATCTGTTTACCAATAGATTTGGTATTACTGCATTCGAGGCGGCTAGTGCAATCCATCCGGATGTCGGTATTATGAACTTGCCCTATGATGATTTTAATGGAGAGTTTCTCGATAAGATATGTGTGTCAACAAAGCATAAATTAGGTTTTGATATTGATTGTTTTAATATGTCAAATCATAAATTTGATACGGGCAGAAGCAAACAGGATAAAGAATTGAAGTTTTTTACGGTTGATTCTAAGTTGGTTGATGAAAAAATTGCACAAATATCGCTAGAGTCAAAGGTTCCTCTTTTTAATTCGTTAAATGGGACAGACACTTTGAAATTAGCAGAATGCTGTGAAGCTCTATTGTTAAAGGAAAATATGCAAATCGTATAAAAGAAGGGTGATATTTATGGATCTGGATCAAGTGCGTGAACAGATAAACGAAATATTATTCGACGTAATGGGAATGGACAAGATCAAGCTTAATGAAAACTACTTCTATGAAGATTTATTGGGCGAGGCGATGCAGTTCTCACCACGAGATTTGTTGGTTCTATTTGTACATATTGAGGAAAAACTAAAAATACAAATTCCGGAAACCGATATATTAAATGGATGCTTCAACAGCCTAGATCGAATTAATAATACAGTTTGCCGCATTCTACAGGAAAAAAGAATAAGGGAGTTGGTTTAAGTTGTTGAATGTAGCTTCACTCAGTAGCCTGAATCGTGCGGGGGCTGCAATGGTAATCCAGAAAAATAAGAGTTCAGAGATTTCATTTCAAGACGCGTTATCGACATCGAGTTCAGAAGCGGTTTTGACGGAATTGGAAAAAAAATTCGACATTAAAATCAACGTTCAAGCCATACCAAAGAGCAATGAAGCAGTGAAAAGTGTATACTCTGGTAGCGTTGGCAAAGGGAATGTAACCATTGCTCCAAATATACTGAATCAGTCGGCAACAGATCCACAAATGCAAAAAAGGGTAGAAGCAATTATTCAGGATCATTTTGCTTCCAGCGCTAATGATAAACCCGGTGATGCCAGTGGCGTCATTATACATCCGGATGGAACAGCTACTTTTTGGGTGATTGGTGATTATTTAACACCTGCCGAGCGGGAGAAGATTAATAAAGAAGTAGAGGCAGATAAAAAGAAAAAGGCGGAGCAGTTGGACTCGTTGAGTAAATTAAGTAGTAGCACTAGCCTATCACAATCCGGGTTATTTATTGAGAATTCCAATAATGGCGAAGCAGATAGCATGTATTTAAATAGTGTGCTACAAGTTAGTCTGGATTCGATGCTGCGGAAAAAGAACCTGTTTAATTAAATGATTAATCACTTTTTTAATCATGACTACCGCCTGGGTCAATGGATTTGTGACCAATGAGGCGGTTTTATTTTTGTTGAACTGTAAAAGGAGATGATGAACATCGAAGCTAAAGTGAAAATTGCCGTGATTGATGATGGTATCAACGAATATTTGCTAGGTGAACCGGTTGTTCAACAGTTGATCTTCAATGAAGATTTCACAATAGACGCTTATACAATAGACAGTCCCGAAAGAATAACTCACGGCACCATCTGCGCAGGCATAATTAAGCACTATTATCCGGAAATCTATATGTATAGCTTGAAGATATTGTCTGATACCTTAAGGGGAAATATCCAGAAGTTGTATAGTGCACTAGAATGGTGCATTCAAAATGATATCCAAGTTGTAAATATCAGCTTGGGAAGCCATTGCTCAGCGGATTTATTAGAAACGCAGAGAGTTATAAACAAGGTTGCTGGTCAAGGCTTAGTTATTGTAAGTGCCGCAAGTAATCATGATTATATTACATATCCAGCTTCTTTTTCAAACGTTATAGGCGTTAAGAGAGAGGTAAGCAACACACTGCACGAAGGGGAGTTTTATCTCAATGATGATATCATCGACGGTATAGAATTTACGGCTTTTGCTAGACATCATTTGAATGGTAAAGAGTGCAGCAACTCGAACAGCTTTGCCGCGCCCATGATTACAGCCAAAGTATGTGAACTCATTGGTAAATCTCACCTAACTAACTTGCAGCAAATAAAACTCATGTTGTCGAAAATGGCAAATAACTATAGGGACGATAAACACTTGTCTATTTACTATGCTGACCCTGATTGGATAAGTGATATATTAGTATGCTATGTGAACGGAAAATGCAAATTGGACAATCGGAATCTTTGCGTTAACATACACGGTGAAATTGTCGTTCCCGCTGAGTCGGCTTATGATGCTGTTGATGCAGCCCTATTGGCTTACAAAGAAAATATTGAGACTCTCGTTGTGATCAGCAGAGATCTTTACCCTGATGCTTATGTTGAATTACAGTGGATTGCTTCGAAATACAATAAAAATGTAGTGTTTATTGACAATTACCAAGGAAAAGATATGAACGAGATAGTTAACAATCAGTGTACTAACATTAAGTTATGGCATAGCTTATTCAAAATACACAACATTTACACACTTAACAGCACCCCATTGCTGATCGAAGAGCCAATGGTTTCTATTTACATCCCTGCTGACACTGACTTTGAAGTTATTCTCTGGTTAAAAGGGCAATTTAAAAATAATAACTATAACAGTTATTTTGCATCGAATCACCCTATCGGAGTTTTATACGGAATAGACTATGTTCCTGAGACAAACTCAGCGCAGACATCTTCCTATTTTTCCTTAATTCTGAATAAGAAATCTTACGATATCGCGATATATGTCTTATATGGCTATGATATTTCGGATAAAATAGAAACGGATATTGAAATAGACATAGACATTGAACCATTAAACGGTTACTTTCAAGCAACTTTTGCTGTAAATGGCTTATGCAAGGAACGTATTATCAATATTAAACAGATTGATGAAACCTTTATCGGAGAACTATATAATTCTATAGTTTATTTACTCTCTTAATGGGGGACAAAAATCATCAAACACTTAGAATACCCTCCATTAACTTCTTTGCTAGCCCCTCGTTAGTCGACTTCCGGATTCATCGTATTTACACTACAGTGATATCATCAGCCTTGTATTTACATGAGGATTCGATACACACACTACTCATAGCGAAATTATTATTCCAATGATAGATCCTATTTAAGTTTGACTTACTAAACATCTGGGTAAATGACGGAGTAGCGTTCTTGCTAGTTTTCGACAATTTCCTCTTACTGTGATTGCGGATAAGCGGAGTGACAAGATTTACAAATAGATTAACGAAGGTTTTTTAGGGTAGAATTGTCATCTAGTAGGGTTACATTCTGGGCGGATTTCGACATTCCCGAGAAGCCCCTATTTTTTTGTGTTCTGACACGGCTTCAAATCTTGGTGCTCAACAGATATCATACATTGTCGAAATTTTGTCGAATAATATCATATAATGTAGAAAAATAATTGACAGGAAATGAATAGAACTTTAGAATTAGGTAGTAGCGTAATCATTACTATCATATAGAAGCGTACATAGCTTTTAGCAAGAATGATTATAAATGTGACTTCAAGGGAGGATGTACGATGATGAAAGCAACAGGCATAGTAAGAAAAGTGGATGAATTGGGACGTATCGTAATTCCTATTGAACTGCGTAGAACAATGGGAATCGACATAAAAGACCCGCTCGAAATTTTTGTAGACGCTGAAAAGATTATCCTTAGAAAATATGAGCCAACTTGTATCTTCTCCGGAAGCTCAGAAAACCTGATCAATTTCAAAGGTAAAATGGTAAGCAAAGATGTTCTTGATGAACTTATTGCAAGCTTTGATAGAGCATAATCCATATACCACATATGATTTTTTAAAAAAAGAACCAGTATTACAAGCACAAGATGTGCATGTAATACTGGTTCTTTTTTTAGGGTGTACTTTCGAAAGCGGGTTTTATTTAGACTCTAGCACACTTTGGATTTTTTTGATAAAGGCATCATATTGTACGAGGCCTAGCTCCATGCACAACTTCTGGTAGGAGGATAACTTATGATCTAGCTGGTTCAATTTCTGTTCCAGATCGTCGTACATTGCCTGCTTTTCTATCAATGCTTGCCGAAGCAGATTATCTATGTTCTCTTTGTCCGTCTTTTCCCCAAAATACAGGTGCATAAAAAAGTCAGAACGCAGAACCTCTTTTTCGGCTGGTGATTGTAGATAAGCGTGGAACTGATCCAAGCCGGCAGAGGTAATGGTGAATACATTTTTGTCGGGTTTGCCTTCCTGTCGCACAGATTCTTTAGTGATCAGATTCAGCTTTTCCATCTTGCTTAGGGTAGGATAGATCGTGCCATAGCTGGCATCGAAGAAAAATGAGAAGTATTCCTCGAAATGTCGTTTTATCTCGTAACCAGAATGAGGTTTTTCGCTTAAAATCCCCAGAATAACATCTTGTATGTTCATAAATCATTGCCGCTCCTTTCTTTCACTTCCTACCATATCACAACTGCATATCGCTCTCAATTTGAAATGGCATAGCCGGAGTGGCAAACTGTATAATTACGCATTTGCTGGCACGGGCTCTTGTTCTCGTGAGATCCGAGTTTCTTTACGTAGGGAAGTGACAAGTACGCTTAAAACAGCAATTGTTGCCCCAATACAGAGTAAATAGAACATATCCTTCCATACCCCGTTACCCCCGATAACCAGGTCGAGCATACCATTAACTGCATAGTAAGCGGGCGAAAAGGGACCGATCCAGTTATAAAAAGGTGAAAGCACATCGCGTGGAATAGTTGCTCCGGACGCTAGCATTTGCATGGAGAGAAGGGCAATATTTAGCCAGCCGCCAGCATCCCCGAGGAGCAGCAGACTAAACTGAGCAAGGATCATGCAGGAGAGAATTACCGTGAACTCGAACAGCCACATAAGCAGAAAGCCACGATTAGAGTGGATACCGAGTGAGTTAACCATGATAGTTCCCACTAGTGAGATAAGCACAGCCGTTCCACCCATAATGACAAATCGGGCTGCAAAGCGATTCCATTTACTAAATTGTCCAGACAAGTTGGAGGAAGCTTTATGGAGATTCATCGCGAGTAACATAGCACCGGTAAATGAGGCGGTAACGATCATTAAGGGAACCATAGTTTGTGCAAAATTAGTTGTAGGGTTAATGATTTCGACGTTGGCGGAAATGCGGCTGCTTGCAGCACTTTTGATGATCTCCGCTTGTGCCTGCGGCAGATTCATAGCATCCAAGGTGTGGCTTAGTGCTGAACTACTGCTTTGAGTGTTCATTGCAGCCGTGACTTTAAGTGCTACCGTCTGCATGACATTGCTGACCATCTGCGGATTAGATTCATTTAAGAAGTAGTGGAGTTCAGTCTTTGCAGATGGGTTGCTGATCTGTCCAGTGAACCCTTGGGGAATATTGATAATCATGCGGATTTCTCTATGCTCAAGTGCTTCTTTTGCATTTTCTAGTTGGAGATCCTGTCTGGTTACGAACTGAAGTGATCCTGCAATTCCATCGACTATAGGCTGGGCATTTGTACCATCCTCATTAACAATAGCAATGGGCAACTGATCTACCCGATCCGTTACATGATCGTACCCTGTAATCCAAATTAAGCTGAAAAAAACTTGGAACAACAGTGCAGTTATAATTCCAATGATGGTAGCAGGCTGCTTGAGGAAGCGTATGATTAATGGATTTGACATGGTTATTTCTCCTTTATATTTCAAGTTGTGATATTACAGATTGAAATATAGCATAACGAAATATAAACTGCAACAGAAAAAGTTAAGAGCATGGACATTACAAAGTGATTTCATATATCATAGGGCTTGTACTGGAAATATCGCACAGATGAATGTCTTACCTGAAGCAGAACAGAATGGGGAGGAACAACAGATGAGTAACGAAGTACATGGAACGGAACAAAACGTGGTTCATGCGAAACTGAACAAGCCAGAAGCGATTGTATTTGATATGGATGGAACATTGTTCCAGACTGAAAGTCTTTTATTACCTGCATATCATAAAATGTTCGATATTTTGCGGGAAGAGGGACTATACGTAGGACCTACACCACCAGAAGAACGTATTCTAGGCTGCTTAGGGATGTTGCTGGCAGACATTTGGAAGAATGTTATGCCTGAAGCAGATGAAGCCGTACACCGCCGGGCGGATGAATTGCTCCTGCAGCTGGAGATTGAAGGGCTTGAAGCCGGAGGCACACTACTGTATCCACAGGTGGTTGAGACACTGACAGCGCTTAAAGAGCGCGGAGTGAAGCTGTTTGTGGCTAGCAACGGGCTGGAGGATTACATTCACAGCATCGTTGTGGTGCATGAGCTTAAGGAGTTGTTCGAAGGCTTGTATAGTGCGGGGGGGCAAGGCACTGCGACTAAGACCGAGCTGCTGCGCATTTTATTGGATAATCATGGTATCAGCAGCGCCTGGATGGTTGGGGATCGTTCTTCTGATGTTCAGGCAGGTAAAGGAAATGGCCAGACCGTAATCGGCTGCGCCTATGCAGGCTTCGGACGTCAGGATGAGCTGAAGGGCTCTGATGTCATTATTACCTCCTTCGACGAATTGGTTGACTTATACGACAACGCAGCGATTAGTGAATAAGAACTTACGATGGGGAGTTTGCTTAGCTTACAAGCATGCGCTTGATCACATAAAAGACAACCTTCTTCAAGAAGGTTGTCTTTTTATTAGTCAAAAAAGATGGTGGTTCAGTTGAAAGAAATCAGTATCGTCGTCTTGCAGCAAAGATATATACATAAATAAAGGAAGTAATCCGATAAATCATGGAGAGGTAAAATATGGCAACTGAGAAGTGGGCCAAGGGAGCATAAATATGATAATGAGTTTCTTTTTTATTGCTTTAAGTGCTGCGATTGGAGTGGGGATGTGGTTTTTAGTTATAGGTATAGTCTTTTCTATTGGTGGAGGGAGCCTATTTGTAACTCATTATGATTCCTTGTTTTTTTATAGTGCTGTTCTTTTGTTGTGCATTGTAAGTTATCTATGGTTTATAAAACATCTATTTGAAAAAAAATTGGAACTATTACTCCTTATCTGTGTGGGTACCACAATGCTCTTTTTTTTCCTTACAGGTTGGCTTAACTAATCATATGGGGGGGAGGACAGGCAATTCTTTATGTATTACTCGTTATTGGCTTATATCTTATCTTATTAATACAATTTATTCTGACTTTATATTATTTAATCAAAGTAAGAAAAGAGATTTAAATAACATAAAGGGTTCTATATGTTTTGCATGCCTAATATGTAAACCCTTTATGTTAAACTATCGTTCTCTGTGGGTTAAATTACCAATTGGATGCATTTACTTTAAAAGAAGTGATTCAATAAATGGCTCTATGTCAAAGGGTTCAGTCGTTGTTTCGTATCTACCGTATACATGACCGTTTCTATCGAATTCAACAGGCTCACCATGAATTGACTTTGCTTGAAAATCATAAATAGACATCAGACCATCCCTCCACGTTATTATAAATAACATAATAGCGCTGTAGGTATTTATTGGTCTAATATAGAATAGGAATAATATTTATAGTATTAACCTATAACGAGTGTATCTCCAGTATAAAATGGCGCTTGAATTACTTTGAAAATTATTGTAAGAGTATCAGCAACGAAAATTCCCCAAACGTAATCATTTGGCACATAACTCACCCTTATCCTTTTATGACCTAAAACCTGATTTAAGTATTCGGTGACCAATTGAATTATCCTGCTCGCCGTCGTATGATTCAAAGTTGGCCATTATACCGCTTTCACCACGGCGTTCGAAGACCAAAAGAAGCGTGCTCCTTAATGGAGACACGCTTCTTGAGCTGTGTGATAATTGCCGCGGCGGTGCTTACTGCTGCTTAGCGTACCATTCGGAAAATTGTTTCTGGTATTCAGCGATATATTTGTCTATTCCTGCTGCTTTTAGTCTGTCCAGTGCTTTAGGGAAGGCGGTGTCATAATCACTGAAGCCGCTGCCGATCGGAGCGAGGTATTCAGTGAATACGCCGTTCAGCTTCGTTTCTTCATTCTTGACGGGTGTATTGTCAAAGTTGAAGCCGGCACCTTTGGAAATGATGGCTCCATCGTCCCAAGCTTTATATTCTGCAATAAACTCGTCCGGTACCGTGTTGTCGAAACGCATGAAGTTTTTGTTCATCAGCAGCCAGTCAGGGATCAGCGAATCAGTGGTTATTTTGGTCAAACGCCCGTTTTCATCCAGCGTATAGTCAGTTCCTTCTATCCCGTAGGCGAACAAGTCGTACAGGTCCTGGTTTTTTTGCAGCAGATTGAAGAACATGACGTAACGTTCAGGGTCTTTAGCTGCGGTGGAGACAAAAAAGGCGGTGCTGTAAGTGCCGCGGCTGATTTTTGGACGGCCGCTGCCGAGGAAATAGTTGACCAGTTTGGCATCAGGCACTGCTTGTGAGATGGTTGCTGCACCTTCGAACGGACGTGCCGCTGTGCCGGCCCAGAACATCGCTTTACCGGAGTTCCAGTCAGACTGCAGCTGTGGAACATTGGTGGCGGCATATTTCGGAATGATTCCTTTTTCATACCAGCCGTGCATAAGGTTCGCATAACTCTTGAACTCTTCGGTTTCAAACCAGCTAATAATTTTATCATCCTTCACAGACTCATCCAGGGCAATAAAATCATTTTGCCAATAGAGGTTTTTGTCCGTGTAATCATATTGTAGGAGTCTGCGTGCATCGGTGTTGGCGTACCCGATCAGTTCGGGATGAATGGCATGGACCTTATCATAGAACTGCTCTAGTTCCCCCAGTGAAGTGACTTGTGTCATGCCGGCTTCTTCAAGTAAATCCTGTCTAACTAGCGCACTGTAGAATTCCGCAGAATTCGGTTTGTTGCCGACGGGAATCGCATATTGCTTGCCTTCCAGCTGAAAGGCTTTGAAGGAAGCCTCGTCCACATTTTTACTCAAATCAGCTGCTGCATCGGCATATGGAGTGAGGTCGGCATAAAGCCCCTTTGCCACAGATTTTACCATGTAATTGGCATCTGTATAGGTTGCGAAGTCTTCTCCCGTAGACAGCATTAAGTCAGTTTTGCCGCCGCCATATTCGGTCCAAGGAAGAAACTGAAATTCAACCTCAGCATTGATTTCTTTCTTAATAGTGTCGTAGAACGATGTCTTCGCTAGTTCCTTCATCCGGTTGGACTCATCCCCGTACAGCACAATTTTCAATTTGGCAGGAGCCAAGGCGCTGCCGTCTTTACTACCGCTATCCGTAGAGGAAGAGGTACCTTCATTTCCAGTCCCAGAACTAGGGGGAGCGCTTTCATTGTTGCCCTGAGCACAGCCACTTACCAAGAACACCGCAGCTAGGAGCAAACTTAACCAACCTTTTTTCTTTTTCATGATGAACCCTCCTGAAATAGAATCATAATGTTTGAGGCATCTATTGCAAAGGTCGAGCTCCCTTAAGTCCCATTGTACATCAAGAAGTAGGGGAGCATAAACCCGGTGCAACCGAACATAATTTGGTATCTTTACTGAAATTTAGCCTTTGACTGAACCTACGATAATGCCTTTGACAAAAAAGCGCTGGAGAAAAGGATATAATATGGCGATTGGCAAAACGGTCAGACAGGTCATTGCCATTTTGGCTGTCTCCAGTGGCGGTGCGATGATAGCTCCACCAACTTGAGCAGCGTTGCCGGAAGCCAGGAACTGAATGTTCGCCATCATGTTGTACATCAAATATTGGATCGTATAGAGATCCTGATCGGATACCAGCATTAGTGGCAAATAGAAGTCATTCCAGAATTGCAGTGCGTAAAAGAGTGAGATGGTGACCAGTCCGACGCGGCCCAGCGGAATCATAATGCTGAAGAAGATGCGCAGATGTCCGGCACCATCGATTTGCGCAGATTCCACAATTTCATGCGGGATGCTTCGGAAATAGTTAGCCATGAGAAACATCAGAAAGACGCTAAGCACATAAGGGATGAACAGGCCGATGAGCGTATCGCCCAAATGATAATATTTGGTGCTGAGCAGATACCATGGCAGCGTTCCTCCGCTGAACAGCATTGTAAAATAGGCGAAGAAGGCGAAGAAATTTTTGAGCCGGAAGCTTTTAACGGAAATGACATAAGCGTAAGCGGTGGTCACCAATACGGCCGACACGGTACCCAGCACCGTAACGATCACCGACATGGAATACGCCCGCAGAATCTGCTGTGCCTTCGAGCCGAACAGGAATTCATAGGTTTCAAAGGTAAAGCCTCTGGGCCAGAACGAATAGCCTTCCGCGGCGATTCTGGATTCGGTAGATAATGAGCCGGATACTGCCAGAATAAACGGCGCTAGACAGATTACTGAAAATATGGCGATACAGATGTAAAAGAAAATGAGCAGGCCTTTGTTTTCGGTAGTTTGCATCTTATCAGTCTCCTAAAATAGTTTGCTGTCTTTGTCATACCAGCCGGCTAATTTGTTGGCCACCAGCACCAGAATGAAACCAAAGACGGATTGATAGAGCGTGATGGCTGAAGCAAAGCCGAATTCTCCGGAACGGATGGCTGTGCGGTATACATACACGTCGATAATGTCGGTAGTCGGCAAAAGTAACGGGTTCAGGAACGTTACCCCCATAATCATACTGAGGTCGCCTTTCAGCATGCCCCCGATGCCCAGCAGCGTCATCAGAATGATCGACGGAATCAGCATGGGCACCGTAATTTTGGTGATAATCTGCCATCTGGAGGCACCATCGATTCTTGCAGCTTCATAATAGGAAGTGTCGATGCCTTGCAGCACCGCATAATAGATGATGGCGCCGTAACCAGCGCTTTTCCAGATATTCGCTAGCACGAGAATGATTACGAACAGCCAAGGGCTGGAATACCAGTCAACCTGAGAGAAGCCGAATGTCTGGAGCAATTGGTTCATAATGCCTTTGTCGTAATCCAGCAGGGAGAACAGAACAGCTCCGATAATAATCCAGGAAATAAAATACGGGAAAAACATGACGCTCTGCGTGATTTTGATAAACCATTTGCTGCGCAGCTCATTTAAAATAATGGCGATGGCCACTGAAAAAAAAGTGCCGGTTAGCATATACAGCGCATTTAACATCACCGTGTTGCGTGTAGCCCTAAGAGAATCTTCCATACTAGAGAAGAAAAACTCGAAATTAGAGAAGCCGGCCCACGGGCTGCCGAAGATTCCGTCGTTGAAGTTGTAATTTTTAAAGACGAGAATCAGACCACTCATCGGCAGATAAGCAAAAAGAATTAGAATGACGATTCCCGGAAGAGCGAGCAAATAAAGCGAGCTGTCCTTCCTTAGGGATTTACGGAAGCTCTTGGCTTTGGCCGTCCTAATTCCCGGACTTGGCATTCCTTGTGTCTCCGATGTAGCCTCTTGCATCATTAACAGTCCACTCCTTTATACTAGCGTTGTCATTTCCGTCTCTTGTTTTAGGAGAACGCTTTACATGAAAATCATAAATCCACACGGAATGTAAACGCTATCATAATAAACGGAAAAAAGTTAAAAAAAGCGGAAAAAGGCGGCTTAAAAAAACGAAAAAGACAGAACTTTTTTGTTTTTAGGGTGCTCAAAAGCCTGATTTAAAGGGGGATTTCATAGTATAGGCCGGCGCGAGGGTTATTCATTGAAAGCCAAAAAGGGGATGTCTCCGGCTATGAAAATGCTGCCGGGACATCCCCTTTGTTCCTTACTTTTGGCGGGTCAATCAGGAAAATTCTGTTTTTGCAGAATATGATTCATTCTCCATTTGGAAGGTGTAACCCCATAACGCTTTTTGAACTGGGTTGTAAAATAGGTGCTGCTGTTGTAGCCCACTTTCTCGGCAATTTCCCGGATATCCAAGCCAAGCTCAGTGACTAATAACATCTGCGCCTGCTCCAGACGCAGCAGGTTAACGAAATCGGGAAAGCTGCAGTTTACTTCGTCGGCAATAAGTCTACTGAGATAAGCGGGACTTAGCGATAGCTTGTCGGCAAGGGCATTAAGGGAGAGCCTGGAGTCATCATAATGATCTCTGATATAACAAATGGCTTCACCAGCAATGCTTTTGGTCTGTACAGCGCTCATGCTGGCAATGCGCTCGTGGGCGGTATAACAGCTGTCTACAATCCAATTCAATAGCTTGTCATAGCTTTGGATCTGCCAGATATGCTGGTAATTATCTAAAAAGCCGGAATGCTGGACGTCTGCATTAAGCTCAGCCGTGCGACTGAGCTCAAAGACCAGTCTCGATAAAGCGATGGTGGCAGGCTCGACGCGGTAACTGCAGGCTACTGCCAGCAATCTCTCCACTGCCTGCGGAATATGGTTAGAGAGTTCCGTCTGCTTAACGGCTTGCAGTACCGGTTCAAGGGCACTGTCGGGCATTGGGCTGCTGTTCAGATGGATCGTATCATCGGCAAAGATGATGTTCTGCTGCACATGAAATTTATTATATTGCAGACTGTCCGCAGCTTCATTGTATTTAGCCCTCAGTAGGTTTAAATCATCCGTCAGCCCGCTGATTCCGAAGGCGCAGCAGGCTCCGGAAAGCTGCAGCTGAGCGGCGACTTCTTCCCATTTGCCGCGGTACAAAGCGTAATCGCCGAAGCTGCCGCTGTGAAGCTCGCTCAGAATCAGCACAGCAGTGCCCTGATGCGGGCGGAAGGATTGAATGGCTGCAAGTTCACAGAAGGCATGTTCAATCTGCTGTATGTTGTCCTCAAAGGTATGCCGGAAGTCGGAGTCTTCAGGTTGTTCGGGCTCCAGAGCGGTCAGCACGCATACACAATATGCTCCCCCAGCAGCGGCTATGCTCATCAGGGGTGTCCTGCTGTTCTCCGGTGTTCTCTGCGGGGAAAGCAGCCACCGCATCAAGGCGCTATCATCGCTTTCTTTTTTTAGCTGCTCCAGCTTAACGCCAATCTGTTCGAGCTCCTGGCTTACGGTATCGAAATCGCCACCGGTTTTCAGCGCTTCTTCATTGCCAGATAGATGAGCGATATTGCCGAACAGCCGGCCGATTGGCTTATACATCCGCCGCGAGATCAGGTTGGCGGTTATAGATGCGGCGGCAATCAAGGCCAAGCATAGGCCAGTCATCAGATTGCGGGCATTGGAGATATCACGGATGCTATCCTTGTAGGAAGTCTCCGACACAAACCACAGCTTGTCCGCTGCAGAATATACATAAGTAATCAGCTGCGGCTCTTCACCTCCCCTATAGACAAAAGAGCCTCTCTCAGAGGTGGAGGACACCACCTGCTTTAACATGCCCTCTTCCAGAGGGATGTCAGATAATGCACTGTGCATGAGCACCGATGCCTTTCCGTCAAGCACAGCGTAACGGGTGGCTTCGCCTTCTTTTTGCGTAAACAGATTATTCTGCAGCTTTCCCAAATTGACGGTCAGCGCTACCGCACCATTATATTCGCTATCCGCAAATGCCCGGTCATTATAGAACACGGTAAGCAGGGTAATGGGGGCACCGTTATTCAAGGTTGCTTCCCACAGAAACGGTGATTCAACAATAATGTTATCCCGCATTCTCGAGAACAGCTCCAGCTTGGATTCAGGGCTTAGCGGAAGGTTTTCGAACATGGCAACAGGCTCATCCACTCCCATGATGTAGGCATTCTCCATATATTGGTTCACAACCAATGCTCCGCGGATTTGGCTTAAGGCACTGTACAACTGGTCGCTCCAGCTGGTATCGCCATTCATCATGAGCGCGTTGATGTTTGGATTCCTATAGAAGTCCATAGCGTAGTTCTGGACGATCTCTTCATAGTTTGTAAAAACGGTTTCAGTATTCACCAGTACATTTTGGTTCGCCTTGTTGACATTATCTATCGTAATATTCCGGTACCAATAAAAGATCACTACAGCGAGTACTAGAATACAGCAAACTGAAATCGCGGTTAGGCTCATAAAAAAGCGGGAGTACAATTTCTTTCTTTTTCCCAAGCTGCTCACCCCTTCAGGTAAATCCTATTACACCCATTCTAGAGGGAAAGGCTATTCGCTGACAAGGAGTGAAATATGGGCAATATAGCATGAAAGTATAAAAATGAAGAAATAGAACATAGAAAATACAAGAAAGTTAAACTTATACGAACTATAATTGGTGGTGCTTACATTTGAATTGTTTTGAGGAGGATTACTTTTAATGAGAACATTCCGCAATCCAGTGCTGCCGGGATTTTATCCTGACCCTTCCGCTATCCGTGTTGGTGAAGATTATTATCTTGTGACTTCAAGCTTTGAATTTTTCCCAGGCGTTCCTATCTTCCACAGCAAGGATCTGGTCAATTGGCGCCAGCTTGGCCATGTACTGGACCGCCCGTCCCAGCTCAATCTGGATCACTCGATTCCCTCCATGGGCATTTGGGCACCGACGCTTCGCTATCATGAGGGAGTTTTCTATATGATTACTACTTTTATTGACAATGACAAGAACCAGCATAATTTCTATGTAACAACAACCGATCCGGCCGGAGACTGGTCTGACCCTGTATGGCTGGAGGATGCACCCGGTATTGACTCCTCTTTGTTCTTCGATGAAGACGGCAAGGTGTATTATACCGGCAATCGTGTTCCGCCGGAAGGGCAGGATTATCCGAAGCATATGGATATCTGGCTGCAGGAGATTGATCTCAGCCAAGGGAAGCTAATCGGTCCGAAGCATAGTATTTGGCAAGGCGCACTCAAGGTAGCTCATGCGCAAGAGGGACCGCATATTTATAAGATCGGCGCTTGGTATTACGTGCTGATTGCCGAGGGCGGCACCGGGCATACTCATGCGATTACGATTGCCAGAAGCAAGAGTGTGACCGGTCCTTATGAGGGCCATAAAGCCAATCCGATTCTGACGCATCGCCATCTTGGCAGAGCGTATCCTATTGTTAATGTGGGTCATGGAGAGCTAGTGGAGACTCAGCATGGTGACTGGTGGATGTTCTGCTTGGCTTCACGAACCAGCGGTGGTTATTACCGCAATCTGGGACGTGAAACCTTCCTGACACCGGTAATCTGGGAGAATGAATGGCCTGTGGTCAATCCCGGCAAAGGAGTGCTGGAATTTGAGACGGAGGCTCCGGATTTGCCGGAGACAAAGTGGCCGGAATTGCCTGCACGCGATGAGTTTATGGCCAATGAGCTGGCACCGATCTGGAATTTCCTGCGGACACCGCGGGGTGAATTCTGGAGTCTCACCGACAAGCCTGGAGTTCTGCGGCTTCGCCTGAAGCCAGAACGGCTCTCGGAGATCACCAATCCATCTTATATCGGTAGACGTCAGCAGCATTTGAGCTTCAGAGCGGCGACGGACATGACGTTTAGTCCTGCTGCAGAAGGGGAAGTGGCTGGTCTTGTTCTCCTCCAAAATGCGGATCACCACTTCCGTTATGAACTGGGGCTGGAGGCAGGCGAACGTGTATTACAGCTGATTCATCGGATGGGTGGCAGCGAGCAGCTGCTGGCGTCAGTGCCATATCCACAGGATCAGATACAGCTTAAGGTGGAAGCCAGAGGACAAGAGTATAGCTTCTATTACAGACCTTCTGAAGCCGCCAAGTGGACAGCCTTCTGCGAACGGACGGATGGCAGAGTGCTCAGCACCGATCTGGCCGGAGGATTCACAGGAGCATACCTCGGGATGTACACAAGCTCTCAAGGCGCAAAGAGCGAAAGCTATGCTGATTTCGACTGGTTTAGCTATGAAGGACTTGAGTAATAGGAGGAGGTGAAATTCAATGAGCAGCAATCTTGTAACTAACACGTATCCGATCCCCGAGCTTCCCCAGATTCCCGAACGGACTTTTGCAATCACGGATTATGGGGCAGAAGAGGGGGGATTAACCCTATGTACCTTTGCTATTCAGGCTGCACTGGATGCCTGCGCTGCGGCGGGAGGCGGAAAGGTTGTTATTCCAGCTGGCATCTGGCGCACGGGACCCCTTACTTTGCATAGTCGAATTAATCTGTATGTAGAAAAGGGAGCATTGGTGCAGTTTGACCCTGATCATACCTTGTATCCGTTACTTTCTTCCCATTATGAGGGGAATGCCGGCTGGCGCTGTCAGGCTCCGCTCGATGGAGAAGGTTTAAGCGATGTGGCAATAACCGGTGAGGGGATATTCGACGGCAGTGGCGAAGGCTGGCGCCCAGTGAAGCGGTTTAAGATGACCGAGAAGCAATGGGAGCGTTTGATCGAATCTGGAGGAGTGCTTGATCCACAAGGCGAAGTATGGTGGCCTTCACGGGAAGCTATGGAAGGTGAGGACTTCTGCCGGAAGCTGTGGGACAAGGGAGAAACTAGTATGGAGGCTTATCTGCCTGCTCGTACGTATCTGCGTCCGACGTTGCTAAGCCTGCGCAATTGCCGGCGGGTGTTGCTGGAAGGACCGACCTTCCAGAATTCACCTGCTTGGTGTCTTCATCCCATTGGTTGCGAACAGATTACCGTACGAAATGTTCAGGTACGTAATCCTTGGTATTCGCAAAACGGCGATGGTCTTGATTTGGAATCCTGCACGCATGCTCTAGTTGAGCACAGCAGCTTTGATGTGGGTGATGACGCCATCTGTCTCAAGTCAGGCAAGGATGAGGAAGGCCGTAGGTTGGGAATGCCCTGCCAGTATATTACCATCCGGAATTGCACGGTATATCACGGACATGGAGGCGTTGTGATCGGCAGCGAGATGTCCGGAGGTGTACATGCAGTTCGAGTTAGCGACTGCCTGTTCATCGGCACGGATATTGGCCTGCGGTTCAAAAGCACCCGGGGAAGAGGCGGTGTGGTGGAGGATATTGTAATGGAGAATATCAATATGACCGGCATCATCCACGAGGCTGTATCCTTTCATATGTTCTATGCAGGAGTTGAAGGATCGGAAGGGTATGACGAGCAGTTATTTTCGGTTACAGAGGAAACTCCGCAATTTCGGAAGATTACCCTGAAGAACATTGTGTGCCATGGTGCGGCAACCGCTCTACTGGTTAACGGGCTGCCGGAGATGCCGCTTGCTGATCTAACCATTGAAAAATTCCACGCAGTGAGTGACCGGGGAATTGTGCTGCGGCATGCTACGGGGCTCAAGCTGGATCGTATTCGGTTGCAGACTTCGGAAATGCCGAAGATAACAGCATATAGATGCAGTCACGTCACGCTCACTCATTCCGAAGATTTGACGATCACAGAGAGATAAAAAAATTCTATGGATGATGGAAATCCGTCTTGAACTTCCGTGGGTCTGACCTTGCTTCTTTTCGGTATTGGAGCGGGGTCAGACCGGTTGATTTTTTGAATGTTTTATTGAAATGGGAAAGATGTTCAAATCCTACAGCGGAGGCGATCTCCTGGATTTTGCCTGTAGATCCGACAAGCAGGCGTTCGGCTTCCCTTACGCGGACATGAACGATGTATTCCCGAAAGTGAAAACCCGTCAATCGGTGAAATACCCGGCTCAAGTATGAAGGACTAATGTAAAAATTACTTGCAGTCTCTTCCAGAGTAAGGGTCTCACGGTAGTGATCGCGGATATAGGTGGCTACATCCGTTACTAGATGATGGAGCGGATGTTTCGTCCCTCCAGCTTGTGAGATACTCTCTGAACGCTGAAGGAGAATCATCAGCTCGGAGAATAAAGCGATTACGCTGGTTTCGTAATACGGCCGCTGCAACCGGCATTCTTCCAGCATCCGGTTCATTAGGATTTCCGCTTCGTCCTGCTCGCGCAGGGTCAGCTTGAACAAGCGGTACCCGCGGTCATGAAACCAGATGGCTTCATTCTGCAGGGATGGCGGTAGAAGAGCAGGATCATAGTTGATCAGAATCCGCTCGAATTCGGCTACTTCCGAGCTTGCTGTGGAATGAAGCTCCCGGCCGGAGATAAGAATAAGCTCACCCTTATGAACCGTAATGACTCGGTCGTCCACAAAGTATACCCGCTCCCCTTGTATCAGATAGTACAGCTCGGCTAAGTCATGGCTGTGGGGACGTGGCATAGCAGTGATGCCTTTACGTTTCATATGCTGGATGCTGTAGCGGTCTTCTTCAATATGATATTTGTGATTGGGGCTAGTCAGGCTAGTCATAATTCTCCTCTTCTCTTACGAAGCGTTACGGTTATTATAGAATAAACTCAGGTTGATAGGAAAGGAGCCGCAGATGTTAATTACAGTCTCTAAGAGTGTCGATGAAGGATTCAGTAGTCTACAGGAAGCGTTGGATTCAATTCCACAGGAACACAAGGAAGAAGTGACGATTCGTATCAAACCCGGCATTTACGAGGAAAAAATCACTGTGAAACAGGGAACCCCTCCGGTTCTGCTACTGGGGGAAGACACGAATTCCACCATCATTACCTGGTCAGACAACGCCCATACTTTAGGTCCGGACGGAGAGCCACTTGGCACGTTCAAATCCGGCACCCTGAATGTATTCGCTGAGCATTTCACCGCTGAAAATCTGACCATTCGAAATGCATCAGGTCCTGGCACTGGCCAGGCGGTGGCTGCTTTTGTTGATGCTGGTCATGCTGTATTCCGGCGTGTACGCCTGCTGGGTGATCAGGATACTTTGTATACAGGGCAAGGGAAGCAATATTATAACGAATGCTACATTGAAGGCGATGTGGATTATATTTTTGGCGCGGCTACGGCGTTGTTTGAACGTTGCCGGCTGCATAACAAGCGTTCCAGAGGATATATTACCGCCGCATCAACGCCTGAAGGCGCACCATTTGGTTATGTATTCCTCGATTGTGAAATTACTAGCGGTCAAGGTGTAAGTGAAGTGTATCTTGGCCGGCCTTGGCGTCCTTATGCACATGTGGCTTTTATCCGAACGGTCATGGACAGTTCGATTATCGGCGAAGGCTGGCATAATTGGGGGCAGCCGGACAGGGAGGAAACTAGCCGCTATGAAGAATATGGCAGCAGTGGACCGGGAGCTAATCCCGAAGCCAGAGCTGCATGGTCGCGGCAGCTGATTCCACAGGAAGCTGCGGAGTATAGGGTGTTGTCCGTGCTTGATGGCTGGCATCCTGAAGGATATTAAGGGAAGGAGTACCTCGGATGGAGCCTCTGGAACAATACATGAAAAAACTAGCTGGTTCAGCTCAACGCAACTCGGCTTTCAGCAAAGACATGCCCTTTCAGCAATGGCGCGATGAGCTTACGGCAGCATTTACGGAGCGATTAGGTGGCTTTCCAGAAATAGCTGAGGAGCTGCAACCGGTTCTGCTGGAACGTACCGTCTGCTCCGGGTATACCCGTGAACGTATAGAGATAACTACCTATGAAGGGTTGCGCATGCCGCTGTATCTTTTGATCCCGGATCAGCCGTTTTCTACCCCTGCCCCTGCCGTTCTTGCCATTCATGGACATGGCTATGGAAGCCGGGAGATCGTAGGCTTGAATCCGGACGGATCGGATCGGCAGGGAGATCCCGGGCTGCACAAGGACTTCGCCGTTTCACTGGTGAAACAGGGCTTTGTAGTGGCAGCCCCGGAGCTGCTCGGCTTTGGCGACAGACGACTGGAAGAAGACCTAACAAGCGGGGAGCCTGGACGTAATTCCTGCTTCCGCCTGTCATCCGCATTGTTGATGGTTGGGAAGACGATGGCCGGCTACCGTATCTACGAAACCATGCGGGCACTGGATTATCTGCAGACAAGAAAAGAAGTTAAGGATGAACGGATTGGAATTATGGGTATTTCCGGCGGGGGACTGGTAGCTGGCTTCACAGCTGCACTTGACGAACGAATCGCTTGTGCGGTCGTAAGCGGGTATGCCAATACTTTCGCAGACAGTATTCTGACACGTAATCATTGCCTTGATAATTATATTCCAGGGATTTTGCTGGAAGCGGAGATGCCTGACCTACTGGGCCTCATTGCCCCGCGTGGCCTGTTCCTCGAATCGGGAGATGCCGATCATCTGTTTGGCCCGCGCGGAACAAAATCTGCTTTAACCCAGTTGCAGACGATTTACAGGTCGGCGAATCATATCGGACAGGTAGAGGCGGACTTCTTCACCGGAGGTCATGAGATTCATGGTGAACCAGCCTTTGCCTGGCTGCGCAAGCAGCTCACCTGAGCATAAGATTAGACTTCATATGGATGACAAACGAAGGAGGAATAAGGATGTCTATAACTGAAGCAACAACCGTTCGCTTGTCCAGTAAAATTGCGAATACGATTCTTGGAGGGTGCAACAAGCAGGGAGAGCATGAATATGTGCTGGAAAGATGGGCGTATGTTCCGGGCATGTTGCTGATGGCAATGGCCCGGGCGGGTGTTCAGCTCGACCAGCCTGAGTATGTCTCCTTTATGGAGCGGCATATGGACACATTTATTGGAGATGATGGTTCCATCCGTACCTACAGGCTGGAAGAATATAATCTGGACCAGATTAACGAAGGGAAAAACCTGTTCCTGCTATACCAGAAAACCGGAGAAAAACGGTATGCAGAAGCAGCCCATTTGCTGGCCGCACAGCTTATTGGACATCCCCGCACCTCCGAAGGGGGATTCTGGCATAAGAAGGTATATCCTTTCCAGATGTGGCTGGACGGGCTGTACATGGCATCGCCATTCCTAGCGGAATACGGCAAGGTCTTTCAACGACCTGAACTGATTGACGAAGCGGCGCATCAGCTGCTGCTGGTTGAGCGACGGACCCGTGATCCACGGACCGGCCTGCTCTATCATGGCTGGGATGAGTCCAAAGAGCAGGAATGGGCTGACTCGTCTACCGGATTGTCCTCTCATTTCTGGAGCCGGGCGATGGGTTGGTATGCGATGGCTGTGGTTGATTGCCTGGAGCATTTTCCGCTCACTCATCCGCAGCGGGGGACGATCATTGGCATTTTCCAGCGGATGTGCGGCGCGCTTCTGGAGGTTCAAGACAAGGAGACTGGCCTCTGGTACCAGGTGTTAGATCAAGCGGGGAGAAAAGGCAATTATCTTGAAGCTTCCGGCTCGTGCATGTTTGTTTATGCGATGGCTAAGGGACTAAGATTAGGTTATCTGGAACCCTCTTTTATAGAGGCGATGTTGCAAGGGTATGAAGGCATTCTGACGCATTTGACTGAAGAGGATGAACAAGGTGTTCACTTGCACCGGATTTGTCATGGAGCGGGTCTGAGCAAAGACCGTAATGGCTCATACGATTACTATATCTCTGAGGACGTACTGTCGGATGTGCCTATGGGCGTCGCTCCATTGTTATTAGCATCCCTTGAAGTGGAACGGTACCAAGCTGAAAAATAACAGAAGCCCAATCATTCCCTAAGAAATGGAATGATTGGGCCTTTTTTTGCTGCCAGATATATATTTATTAGCGTTTCAGCAGATCCTCGCGGATTGGTGTGAAGACATCGAGCAGCGCAGAATCTGCTTCCAATGCGGTAACACCGTGCCTTGCCTCTGGCGGTATGGCAATACTTTGCCCCGCGGTTACCTTATGCTTCTCGCCGTCAATACGAAATTCAAAGCTTCCACGCAGACAGTAGCTCATCTGCTCGTGAGGATGGCTATGCTCATAGCCCTCGGCTCCCTTTTCGAAATGAACCTCCATCATCATCAGACTGGCTGCAGCATTCAAGATACAGCGTTTAACTCCCGGTTCTGCTGGTTCCCATACTCCAAGATTGCTCATGTTCTAATCTTCCTCCTTCTATATAGTTATCGGGGCATGGCGATGTGAATTTTGCCTGCCTCAATTTTTAATTGGGTTGGTTCAGGTTGCCCGGACGTTGACTCAGGTTCTCCGAGCAGCCTAAGCGGTCCGAGACCCGGAACAGTAACAAGGTGTTCCTCCTTGGTGCCGTTGATGGCGGCGATAAACCATTTCCCATCCGTACGGGATATCCTGTACAAGCGTACTCCTTCGATAGCCTCTTCAAAATCAAGCTGTTCAAGCTGTAATGAAGGAGCATCTTCTGTCCGGGGATGAAGCAGAATGACGTAATCGCTTGTACCACCATGAACACGGAAATGTTGCTGCTCTGCCAGCGGATAATTTCCGGCTACAGCGCCTTCTCCCATTGTAATCACTGGAAGCTCTGGTTCGGCGATATAAGCGCTTAGGTGCTTGCCGTTTAGGCAAGCTGCATCAATGGATTGCTCCATGATACTTGCATCAGTACTGAGTGTATGCAGATTCCAGACGCTGTTCGATGCTCCCTCAATTCGATCCCATATCAAGTAGACGTTAAAGCCTGCTTTAATGAACAAGAAATTCCGCTCATATTCCTTGGCGTTAGCATCTGGAATAAGACTGCTGGCATGATCTAACTCTTCTGAAAAGCGCACATCCTTGCATGTGCTCTGCAGTGGCCCATTGGCAAAATTTCCGAATGAATCGGTAAATTGAACAACATTATGAGCTGCGCTGGACACATACCAATACCGATCTCCGTTATAATAACCTCCCGTTCCAGAATCAAGGGTTACTGGGACACCATCTGCCCAGATGGAGAAGTGCCCTTCATCATGATGAGCGTGATAAGTCAGCGGAGAAGCCTCGTAGATTGCATAATGCTGAAGGTTCTGTTCTCCGTTGCGGAAGATGACATAACCGATATCGGGATAATGTACGGAGTCGAGTGCAGGCCTTTGTTCTGCTAAATCGGGCTGTGGATATAACAGCGCGATCAGAGGCAGAGGAAAAGCGCCACTATCCTCAATCGGTTCTCCGCCGTGCTTCCACGTCCAGAGCATTTCCCCGGCAAGCTGGGGGTCTTCGTCCATATAGAATGGGGCAGCGTATCCAAGCAGGCGAAACCATTGTTCCTGCACATTGGCATCGCCGACCGCTGGTGTAAGCAGGATGGGGGAGCCAGAAGAGCCTCCTTGAATAATATCGGGTGCAGTCACTGTGCCGATAAGGAAACGGTACATGCCCTTTACCTTTTCTCGCTTGAAATAATCAATGCCCTTCAAACGCTTTAATAGGACGAAAAATAGAAAATAGCGATGCAATACTGCGCCATGGTAGCGAATATTTTCTGGCCATGCGCCGTCTGAATCCACCACTTCTGCCAGCTGCCAGTTGATGACAGAGAGGGCATGATCAAGATATGCCTCACTTTGTTTTTCATTGGGAAAGAGGAGGGCATATACACCCAGTCCGGTTGCCCGGTCGGCATTCCAATTACTGCGTTTTCCTCCCTTTTCATCTGGGAAGGTCTCCAGATCAAACCGGTAGTAGTGGGTATCCATCATCATTTCTGCGATATACCGGAAATGAGCGAGAAGTTCGGTTTCTTCTCCAGTGAGGAATACACTGCTGCCAGCAATCTGATCGTAGATTACAGAAGCAGCAGCGAGCCCCCTCCCGATATGCACCGCGCCGTAAGTATCATCGTCATGCCAGCCGTCTCTACGGAAAATATCCATGCCTACCCGCATATCAGCAAGCATGTACTGGAGCTTTTGCTTGGCTCGAACCGCAAATACACTTTCACCCGTGATCATATACATATTGGCGTCCGCTCCCGTAGCCTCCAGCAGGTAGGCCCAATTGGTAAGCGTCGGCCGATTAAAAAGCGGGGAGAGCAGCTCAGTTCCTAGCGGCTGCCCCGCAGCGTTTAGAAAATGGACCCCGATGCAGATTCCTTCGCCTAGAGGAGCTTCCAGACTGAGTGCTGTCTGCACGCTGTAATGATCACCTTCGAATACAGGTATGGTCTCTCCATAATGAAGGATTGTCAATCCCTTCACTTCCTCATTACTGATGCAGATACATTGCAAATCGTCTGCCAGACTAGCGCCAGATGGAGTCACACCAGATGGCTGAAGACCCTGCTGCCAGCTGGCCAATTTCTCTAGATATACTTTGCTTCCGTTTTCTCGGTCTTGACTCCACCCCAGCATCCCAGATTCTAGAGCGCCATTTGCTAGTTCAACCGGCAAGCCAAGCTGAGAATGAGTCAGACGCAAGCCCCCGATGCGTGCCGTGCCCTTTCCCCGAATCTGTACAGAAAGCTTCAGGAAGGCCGTACTGGGAGGGGTTTTAAAAACAAAGGGTTCTACCCGGAACACGCCGAGTTTATGGAGTGGCGCAGCAGCTTCTCGGCTGGCAAATTGTTCAGATAGCTGTCGTTGTCTTTCATACTCTTGCCGGACCTTGGGAAGCTGTTCGATTCTCAGGCGTATGCCCTCCAGCTCTCCTTCGGTATAACATCCGAAGGGGCGTGTACCGCCACCATATGCTGAAATCATCGGTAGTTCTAACCTCCTTGTAAAGTAGTCATGGTTCGTTTGTGAGCTTTCTCTTAATTTAGTATAAACGTGGCTTTACGAAGGACGGGATAGATAAACAAATGAAGGAAAGGGGACAAAGCAACTGAAAAAGTGAAATTCTCCCCCAAGCGCAGTCGCTTTCTCCCTAACCGTTACGAACGGATAGAATTATCATTAAGGACATAAGCTTAGTCCAATGGACAGGAGGAACAATAAATGAATTTATCAAAACGTCAAATTAACGCCTGGACCTTCGTTGCTCCCAGTTTGATTCTGACGCTGGTTTTTGGAGTATATCCGATCTTTTGGGCTCTGAAGTACATGTTCTATGATTACCAGGGCTTCGGCGAACCCCTGTTTATCGGACTGGAGAATTTCGAGCGCTTATTAAGGGATCAGGAATTCTGGAAGTCAGTGGTCAACACCTTTATCTACGCTGGAGGCAAGCTGCTCATCACCTTGCCATTATCATTTTTACTGGCGGTTGTCCTTAACCGTGCACTAAAAGGGCGGCAGCTGCTAAGAGCGATTTACTTTATGCCGACCGTAATCAGTGCTTCGGTTATGGCCATCGTATTTTACGTTATCTTTAATTCGTACAACGGGATGGTTAACCAGCTATTGGTCGGCTCTGGGATTATTTCCGCTCCGATAGATTGGCTTGGGCCGAAATATGCCTTGCTAACAGCTATTATGATTGCGATATGGGGGGCTATCGGTAACTATATGCTGCTCTTTATCGCTGGTTTACAGAACATTCCTGAGGATCTCTATGAGGCGGCATCTATAGATGGAGCTGGACCCTTCAGAAAAATGTGGAACATCACCGTTCCCATGCTCGGACCTGTATTGCAAATGATCATTATGCTCGCTATTACCGCCTCCCTAAAAGGCTATGAGAGTATTATGGTGCTTACCGAAGGCGGTCCTTATGGCAAGACGGAAGTTATGTACCTGTACCTGTATAAGCTGTTCTTCCCTGTATCCAGTGGAGGTACAAGCATTCAGCAATTTGGCTACGGTAGTGCGGTTGGTTTTGCCACGGCAGTTATTGTAGGTCTGATTACATTAGTCTACTTTTATGTATCTAAAAAGCTAAATGATATCTATTAAAAGAGAGGAGAATGAACAGTGAGTACATTACATGCGGAGACGAAGAACACTTCGGTCCAGCCTGTCCGATCCTTCAAGACCCGAGCGGTGCTGTCCCGGACCTTGCTGTGGATTTTTCTACTTATAGTGGCGGCTTTTGCGTTGTTTCCGATTATTCTGGCTTTTTTCGGATCCCTTAAGACCAATCTGGAGTTGACGACAGGAACTACCTTGCTGCCTAAATCTTGGCAGATTGGAAACTACGCGCAGGCTTGGAATTCGGCTAACTTTGCCCGCTTTACATGGAACAGTGTGTTTATCAGTATCTTTACCACCCTAGGCACTCTATTAATTGGAACGATGGCCGCATATGCGGTAGCGAGAGTCGATTTTTACGGGAAACGCATTTATGTTGTAATTCAGTCCTGCACGCTGTTCATCTCGATCGGTGCTGTGGTGCTTCGGCCGCAATTTGACCTTATGGTAGCGCTTAATTTACAGAAATCGTTATGGGGTGTCATTATTATTCTGATTAGTGCGCATGCCACGGCATTTTTTATGTTGATTGGTTTTGTACGAGCGATTCCGAAGGATCTGGATGAGGCTGCTTTTATTGACGGCTGTAATTTCTATAGCGTATACTTTCGAGTTATCTTACCGCTTCTGACGCCCGCCCTTGGAGTCACGGCGCTCTGGACCTTCCGCGGAGCATGGAACGAATATATTCTGCCGCTGGTTTTTACTATGACACAGCCCAAATTACAGACACTCACCGTAGGATTAGCGGGGTTAAAATATGGTATCGGCGATGCGGCGCAACCTCAATTGATGCTCGCGGGTGCATGTCTGTCCATGCTGCCAATGATTGTTGTCTATATTTTCGCTAATAAATCGTTCATGCAGATGACAGCTGGCTCTGTAAAGGGCTAAATTCAGGGTGGGCTTCGGACAGCTATTCAAGAAGGATGTGAATACATGCTGAAGGCCTGGGTTTATCGTACCTCTTTGAAGAAAAGAATATGGCTATCTTTTACCGCACTGACGGTATTCTGTATTTCTGTCACTGGTTTATTGGCTTACTCCATCGCTTCTCGGGCGATGGAGCGTAACTCTGTCGAGTTAAATCAAAATGTGCTGAATCAGTCAATCAATGTCCTGGACCAGAAGTTAAAGCAAATCATTGTGGCTTCCTCCACGATGATGTTGAGCGAAGCTTATCAGCAGACCATCCGGGATATTAAAGCTCATAATATAGAACGTTTTTTCGCCAATTTTTCTATGCTGCAAGCGCCCTTCACGCAGGTAGAGTTGACGGAAAACTCCATTGAATCTATCTTGATCAGTACGCCGGACGGGGATTTCTACTCTACCAGCAATCAGCGCAGAACCTTGACCCCATTTCTAGAATCTTCGCTGTACCAACGGATTAAGGAAAAACCTGAATCCAATTGGGTGGAGAGTCATCGGGACGAGCTATTTGCCGGGAAGCATCATGTTATTTCCCTAGTCTTGCAGCCGCTTACAGACAATTATGTCCCTGATCTATTTTTGATCGTGAATGTAAAAGAGGACATTCTAGAAGATACTGTAAGTGGAGGCGGGAGTCTTGGCTCCGCGCGTTTTTTACTGATCAATAAAGAGGGAAAAAGCGTCTTCGGAGACGGGGAACGTCCGGGATGGTCTCGGGACTCTGTGTTTTTGGACAAACTGAAGGAGGCGGACCGGGGTAATTTTGAATATTCTGCTGGGGATGGGCCAATGCTGCTCAGCTATGCCAGCTCAGGGTATGCAAAAGACTGGGTGCTGGTCAGCTACCTGTCCAAAAAGGAACTGCTGCAACCTGTTCGGAGTATTCAATGGCTGGTGTTGATGATCATGGCGGCATGTATTGTCATCGCGCTTTTTCTTGCAAGGTATCTGTCTGCTTTGCTACTGGGACCGCTGCTGAAACTGCAACGGACGATGTCTCGTGTTGAGCAAGAGGATCTCAGTGCACGCTTCCAGAGTCCTTTCCAGGATGAGATTGGGGAGGCGGGACGCAAATTTAACCAGATGTTAGACCGGATTGGCGAGTTGATTGTTGAAGTCAAGGATACAGAAAAAGAAAAGAGAAAAGCGGAGATCAAGGCGCTTCAGGCGCAGATCGAGCCTCATTTTTTATATAACACATTAAACACGATTTTCTGGAAATGTGAGATGGATGAGTATGAAGACGTGAAACAAATGGTCATTTCGCTGTCTGCACTGTTTCAGCTGGGACTGAATAATGGGCAGGAAATTACGACCTTAGGCAAGGAACTGGAACATGTCCGTCAGTATCTAAACCTTCAGCAGCAATGTTACGAAGGGTTGTTTGACTACACTATTGATGCCGGAGTGGAACTGCTGGAGCTTCCTGTGTTGAAAATTATTATTCAGCCCTTGGTGGAGAACTCTATCCTGCACGGTCTTAAGGAATTAAGGGGCGGGGGAGTGATCCGGATCTCCGTAGAAGTAGCCAATAACACACTGCTCATCCGGGTTACCGATAACGGAACCGGCATGAATGCGGAGAAACTCAATGCCTGGCTGAAGGAGCCGAACGGCAGTGGAGGGTACGCTCTGTCTAATATATGTAGCCGACTGCAGCTGTACTACGGAAAAGAAGCCGGATTGGTCTTTCGAAGCAGTCCGCGTGTTGAAACCGAAGCTGTTCTATCCATTCCTGTGGAAGGGGGAATAAATCCTGAGCGCCCATTCAATTAAAATATGTATTGTTGATGATATTCCTGCAGTGGTCCGCGGATTGTCGCAGCGGATTCCTTGGGAGGAACATGGGATTGTGATCGCGGCCACCGCGGCAGACGGGGAAGAAGGTCTGGAGCAGATCCGCAAGCATCGTCCTGACATCGTATTGACGGATATCCGAATGCCTTTTAAGGACGGTTTAGAGATGATGCGGAGCCTTCAAGCGGAGCAGCCAGGCATCAAACTGATTTTTTTGACGGGTTATTCTGATTTCACTTATGCACAGGAAGCTGTTAAGCTGGGTGCCTTTGATCTGATTGTAAAACCGTATACCAAGGTTCAAGTACTTGAATCCGTGTTGAAGGCCAAAGAAGTGTTGGAACGGGAACGCAGTCAAGCTGAGCAGATGATGGGCATGGAACAAAAGCTGCGAGAGAGCTTACCTTATTTGCGTCAGGAATATATGCGTCTGCTCATCCGTTACGGAACTAGGCAGCAGCACTTGAGCCAGCAGTGGGATTTTTACAATATCGAGATGAATAACCATAACTTTTGCGTGATGGTAGCGGAAGTGGATTTTTTTGTGGAACGTACATCAGAACTTACAGTTTCCGAGGTGGAATTAATCCGCTTTGCCGTACAGAATATTTTGGAAAATACAATATCTGAATACACTCGGGGCATTGTGTTCCGGGAAAATGTGAATCAGTTCGTTATTGTGATGAACCCTCTGGCGGAGCCGAATATGGAGCAACTTGCAGAGAAATGCCGGGAAAATGTCCATCGGTATACGTACCAGACGGTGTCCATTGGACTGGGGAGAGAGGTGGAGGAGGTAGGGCAGCTTTCTGCTTCCTATGCGCAGGCGCTGTCTGCACTTGCGAACACCTTTCTGAACGGTGGGAACAGTGTGTACACCTATGTTGAAGATGCAGTCGTGAATGCCGCGCTACCGAGATACTCATATGACAAGGAGAAGGAATTGCTTTATTGTCTGCGTTCGGCGAATTTGCCCAAAGCAGAGGAGCAGCTGGATCATATTTGGCATGATTGGATTACTGCACCGGCAACACCTAATCCGTCCATC
Organism: Paenibacillus sp. FSL H7-0716; assembly: GCF_038002705.1. Lineage (NCBI taxonomy): Bacteria > Bacillati > Bacillota > Bacilli > Caryophanales > Paenibacillaceae > Paenibacillus > Paenibacillus sp. FSL H7-0716. Next base: position 18,930 of record NZ_JBBODA010000031.1, on the reverse strand, counting down.
GTTAAGACGCTATGTCTTGAACTGGCTCATTCTATCCATCGGATTTTCTCGGAAAAAGCAACGGATTCGGAAGTTAAAACTCTGGAAAATAAGCTTGCAGACATGAGCAGTGCAGTCTCTTTTGAAGATCTTAGCCGCCAGATTCGGGAATTTTGCCGTTTGGGCTGTACGTATTTGCAACAACGCCAATGCAGTGACGCGCGTATGCTTGTGGATCGGGCCATCACTCATATCAATGGAAATCTGCAGCGAAATCTATCCGTCGCCGACTGTGCACGGGAGGTGCATCTCAGTCCTAGCTACTTCTCCAATCTTTTTAAAAAGGAGACGGGGATGACACTGGCCCAATATATTATCGGGAGACGAATGGACAAAGCCAAGGAGCTAGTGCTGGAAGGCATACAGGTTCAGGATATTGCCATCTCTTTGGGCTATGAGGATCGTCCCTATTTTACAGAGCAGTTCAAAAAATACACCGGAATGACGCCGACGGACTTTCGTGCAAAATATACCTTGCCCAAAGTAGAGGGAAACAGTGATTTCGTCTCCCATTGACAGTTGTTTTCTCCTTCACTGATAAAAGGGCAGTGGAATTATAATTTTCTTAAGAAATGAATGCGATTTCAAAAGAAAAGGGAGGCATTTTAGATGAAAAGAAACAAATGGATATTAGCTGGAGTTTCGCTGATGCTGGCTGGCTCGTTGGGCGCTTGTTCATCATCCGAATCTAATACGGAGGTAAGCAGCAGCAATACAAACTCCGAAAAAACAAAATTGGTCTACTGGACCATTGATCGTCATGATTCTGATTTTATTGAACAAAAAATCAGCGAGTATGAAGGTCTTAATCCCAATATCGAGATTGAAATGAAGGTTATGGCAGAGAACTATACGCAGTCGGTGGATATTGCCTTCTCCAGCATGCAGGCGCCTGATATTCTACGGGTGGACACTTATAACGTGCCAACCTGGGTCAAAAGAGGGTATCTGGAATCTTTTGATAGCTACATTTCACCTGAGATGAAGAGCCGGTTCGAGAACGTACTTATTAACGAGAAAAATACCGTTGACGGCAAAATATATAGCCTTCCCAATATCGGTCAGTTCTGGCGCCTCATCTATAACGTAGATTTGTTCGAGAAGGCTGGCATTACAGAGCCGCCTACCACACTCGCAGAGATGGTCGAGGATGCCAAGAAAATTACGGCAGCGGGAAAAGATATAGGCGCTTACGGCTTCGCGGGTAATTTCAAGAGTACCAGCGGATTTGAGCGTATCGCTTATCCAATAACAACACTTAGCAAGACTAAGGGCACAGAGGGCTTCGACTTCCAGACCGGGCAATTTGATTTTAGCGTCTATAAAGAGGTTGCTGAGGCGCTGCGGCAGATTAAGGTGGATGGAAGTATGATGCCAGGATCGGAATCGCTTGATATCGACCCGCTGCGTGCGCAATTTGCTCAAGGCAAGATCGGCATGTATTTCAACCATTCCGTTGAGCCGACGGTCTATAAAACCCAATTCCCAACTGAAATTCGCTGGGCAGCTGCGATTCCTCCAACCATTGACGGGGAGCAGAAGGGTGTCAGCCAAGTTATTGCAGGAAGTTATTTGGCTATGAGCAAGGATTCGAAGCATAAGGAAGAAGCTTGGAAGTTTATTGAATGGATGTACAGTGATGATGTGCAGATTGCTTACCAGGAAGCAGGGTATGGGGTTTCGGTTATTCCATCGGTTGCTACTGTTGCCAAGGCACCAGACATTGCAGGAATTGAAGATTTTCTGCCTACAAAGTTAGACGGGATTTATCCAGCGACTCCGATGGTCATCAGTGAGGGACGTCTGGAAGGACTAAAGAAGGTTGATGTCTTCAATAGATACATTTTTGGTGGTGGAGATTTAGATAAAGAGCTTCAGGACTTGAACACTCGCTATAATGCGGCACTTGAAAAAGCCAAAGCCGCAGGTGACACCGATATCGAAGCACAGCCGGACTTCGATGCAGGTTCCCTGCAGGGATCATTGGCCAAATAAATCGAAAAAGACGCCCCTTCGGCTTCGTATTAATACGAGCTAGGGACGTCTTTTTTTGATGACTACTAAGATGATTTTTATTCCTCAGTCGTTTTAGCTGTGCTCGGGGTTCCTTTGTTATTGTAGAGCCACAGCGCGTATTCCAGAGGGCGAATCAGGGCTTTGCGGTAAGTGGTTCCGTCACCAGATCTTGCGAACACTTCACGGGCGGGCTTTGGATTAACCTCCAGCACGTAAATTTTCCCTTCGCGATCAATGGCGAGGTCCAATGCAAGCTCACATAAGGCTCCGTAACTTTCTTCCAAGAAGGCTGCGGCATCAAGACCTAACTTCTCGGCAGTCTTCATGACCTTATCGGTTTTATCCTGACTACCCAGCCATTCCTTCAGCAGCGTTTCCGCTCGAACGGCATGACCACCGCCATGAAGATTGGAGGTTACACTTCGCGCTGCACCGACCCGTGCTGCCATACCTGTCAGTTCCCAGACACCTTGCCCATTCTTTTGAACGAGCATCCGGTAATCATGGAAACGTCCGCCCGGCAGACGTAATGGAATCCCCTGTTGGATAAGGAAACGTCCGCCGATGCACCATTGCCGTACGATGGAATCCAGCCGAGTAGAAGAGACTTTACGTGTGGGAATGATTCGGCGATCCTGGCGACGGCCCTGAATATCATATACCCCTCGCCCATCCTTCATTCTCTCAATTCTGAGGATGCCACGTCCGCCTGTGCCGTTTGCCGGCTTGATATAGACTACTGAATTGCTTTTCAGCATCCGGCGCAGGTCGGCAGAGGACTGATAGAGTAAAGTTTCTGGCATATGCTGCCGGAAACGGCTTTTTTGTGAGAAGGTTTGGTGAATGGTCCATTTGTTGCGCAGTGGACGATTCAGAAATAACAGATGATTGTAGCGTTCTCGGAAACGAAGCAGTTGCTGAAAGCGTGAGCTGCGCTGAATACGGCAACGGTCATAAATCATGTTCGGAAAAGAACGCCATTTGCGTGACCATTTTCCGCTCTTGGGATCAAAGACAAGGGCATGGATCTGCTCTTTGCTGGGATGAACATCCATGGGAGTGAATACAAAGACATCCAAGCCAATTCGTTTGCCCTCGACGATCATTCTCCGGTACACGGCCTTTTCTTCAAGCTGCTTGGCTTCGTTAATATATAAAGTAAGAATGCCTAAGACGGGCTCTGGCACAGGAGTTCACCTTCTTGTGGAGAAATAGTAGTGCTGCCGGTATGATGGGGTGACCGGAGCAGTAATGTTGGCTTGCCGGTAGGACCAGTGGTAAGTGTGTCGGCAGCAAGGCCGATATTGAAGCACATCTTTAGGCTAGCTGTATTGTCACAGGCAACACTGCATTGCAGATGCCCGAGGCGTTTCAGCTGGGCAGCCATTAAGGCAGTGCCGGTATGTCTATTCCGGTAGAAGGGATGCACAGCGACAAGACAGGCTTCTGCACCGAAACCGGATACGAAGCTGACTCCTGCGAGCTGGCGCCCATTCTGACCGCGTACGGTAGCGACAAGCAGCGAGATACCCGGCTCTGACAACTGATCCGGAGTTAGTCGGGCTAGTACTTTGCAAGCTTGGTTTGTGATTCGCTTCTCCCCATGTGCTCTTATAAACTCAAGCAGCCCAGCCAGCCGTGATTTCCACTGTTTGGCATTTGTGTCATAGATGGAGGATATCTGCATGCTGTGTCACATCCTTTTAATGATTTCTATTTAAACTGGCGCGCTAAGTGCTGGCCGTAGTGAAAGATTCGCTCTAGGGACAGCTTGCGGATCGCGGGTTCATCAAATTTCATCGGCCGGGAGTTGGCCTCAAAGAACCAGAGTCCCCCGTTCTCATCTACACCCAGATCCATCGACATCTCTCCGAGCATAGAATCAGAAGCTCTTTCAATTTGTCTAGCGATAAGAAGGGCGGTTGTAGGCACGCTCTTCAGGATCATGGCTGCTTTTTCGGTTCCAAAGGTACTTTCCAGCATGCTGGCAGGCTCTTCAATAGTACCGCCGCGTGGTACATGTGTCGTTATACTTCGGGCACCGGCGAGGCGTGCGCCTATGCCGGTCACTCCCCAGCCGCCTCTGCTGTTTTTTTGCAGAAGCACCCGCAGATCAAACGGTCTTCCCCGATGAGTCGCCAGTTCAATAGCCTGCTGCACAATATAACGAGAGATTCCTTTTTCTTTTCCGATTCTTGCCCAGAGCCGGTCCATGGAAGCTGCTTTGTACGTCACATTTTTTTTCCCGCTTTGAATTTGGAGCCGGTAAGGCAAAGCGGTATCTGCACGATATTTTAGGCGCATAATTCCTTTTCCTGCTTTGCCATTCTCTGGTTTAAGGTAGAGGCTGGTATGCTGGTTCAGCATGGCAGTAAGGGTGTTTGCACTGCGTAATCGTCTCGTTTTTGGAACATGCTTTGAGGTGGAGTGCGAACCCCTTAACCATTCGAAGAGACTCCATTTATTGAAAAAATATGGATTATATAGCTTAATGCCTGGGTGTTCCAGGCATTGAGCTATTTTACGTACCACAGCAGGCTTTTCCTCATCCTCACGGGTAGGAATCCGGTTATAAATGATTTGTGGAAGAGGTACAGGAATGCTGTACCAGATTTTACCGCTTGACGATGGGACATATCCGTTCACCATCCGTTCCTCAAGCTTGAGGTCACGGACAGTGACGACGTAGACAAGAAATCCCATTTCTTTGCCTGTGCGAATAATGTCCCGGAAGTTGCTGCGGTTGCCATTAAATTGCCTTACTTTATCGCTGGTTGTCAGTATGGCAATAACAGGTTTTGTATCTTCCGGATTATGGGTGCTCACATCTCATCCCTCCTGCGGAATTTGCTGAGGTATAGACAATGCTCCAGAATGTGCTCGATGGAAGCTTTGCCCTCAGCGCGCAGGGAAGGGTGACGGAAGATGGAACGACCTGGTTTGGCGTTGGCCTCGAACATCCAGATGTCTTCATCCTGATCAATTCCGAGATCAAAGCCAATTTCACCGAGCAAATGACGATGCTGGACTTCTAGTGATTCTGCCAGCTTGATGGCTGTAGTCTTTGCACGCTGCAGTACTTCATCAGCTCTTGCGCCGAATACACGTCCGAGTGCTTGCTGAGGTGTGAGCAATGCTCCTCCATTTTTAAGGTGAGTGGTGACACTGCCACGGCCGGCTTTTTTAGCGCCTATGCCGACTACAATCCACTGATTACTGCCGTTTTTATGCATATGGAACCGGAAATCAATCGGGCAGCCATCTATTTCAATGAGGCGTATTCCCTGCTGAACTATATAATTTTGCAGATTTTGACCGTGACGCGAACGAAGCATACGCATAAGGCTCTCAAAGGTAGTAAAGCGTAGAAGTACGTTTTTTCCTCCGCGGCGGTAGCGGGCAAAATACCCCTTTTTCGGGAGATAGGTAAGCCGATAAATGCCGTGACCGAGACTTCCCGCAGAAGGTTTATAGTATACAAAATGATGGTGATCCAGCATTTCTCTCATTTTTTCCGTGGACGGATTGCTGTGTGTTTCAGGTACATAACGATTTGCTGCCCCATCATTTTCCAAAAGCTTGTAGATATCGGATTTATTGAAAAAACTCCAGTTAAAGTATGGAATTTTTTTCCGCATAAATCGTTCGCGAAGTTGGTTGATATAGGGTGAGGTCTCAGCTCTCCGACTGGGCAATCGATTATAGACAACATCAGGTAGAGGGACCATTTTTCGTTCAAACTTACCGCTTGAAGTCAAAAAATATCCATAGACCTGTTCCTGTTGCCAGTTGATGTCACGCGGCATAAAGGCAAATATATAACATTTGTTACTGCCTTCCCGCAGCAATTGCTTGATGAACCCTGTGCGAGAACCGAAGGGCTGAGACGAGGAAGCAGGACCATCGGACAATATGCCAACTAAAGGTCCCAGCTGCACCTCGTCATTTTGTAGATTGCGTAAATAGATACCACCTGATTTCGGAACCTTGATAGCGCTTTTTACGCCTGAGGCGAGATATAGGTGATTTCCGGCGCGCTTGATGGGCTTGATCATGGTCGGGGTGGCATCTTTTCCGAGCCTTAAGCGTATATTTTTTTTCCCGGTTAACTTCAAGCTTTTCATCAGTGCACCTGATACATATACAACTCTTTGGGGCTGCTTAGTGAAATGCACATTGCAAAAAGTGAGACTCATTTATGAATCCTCCTTAGGAACCATTGTTATCATTCTCCCGTTTGTAACGGAGCTGTCCGTAGATAGGGATGGTATCCGTCGTTGTGTGAGCAGTAGATGGCGCGCATAAGACAGTGGATTCTCGGCGGCGAGCTTAGCAGCCCGGCGGTCGCCCGTCAGCCGGAATACCGTGCGCCCTGGCTTGGAATTTGCTTCTAGTAAATGAATCCGACCGCTCGAATCAATACCGAAATCAAGGCCGAGTTCTCCAAGCCTGCCGCATGCAGCCTCTAGTAGGGGAGGCAGGTATGCAGCTTCTGCAGCAAGCTCACGCATGATGTCTTTTCCACCCTGACCATATTCAGCAAGCAAAAAAGGCAGGGGAGAAACAGCTGTTCCGCCGCCATGCAGGTTCGAAGTCAGCGAACCTTGGTTACCCAGCCGTACGGCCATGCCGGTAAGAGTCCAGCTGCCAAGGCCATTCTTTTGCATCAATACACGCACATCGAACGGTTGCCCCTTACTATTCGTTAGGTGCAGGAAAGGCTGTATAATATAGCGGCGTGAGCCGATAAATTCATGAATCCAGTTCAGTCCTTCAGCCTGTGAGTCGAAAACATATTGAAAAGGTGTATTTGTACCGTCACGCCCTCGTACTCTCATGCCTCTGTTTTGCAGTATGGCATGTAATGTACGTTTGCCATGGGTGCCGGCCTTGGGCTTTAGAAAGACTCCATATTCTCTTTCAGCAAGCATTGTACTTAACCTGCGGTTACCGGTATAGAGTACAGTTTCCGGCAGTATTGCCGCTGCTCTCCGGTCGCGCTTCAATATCTCATGTACACCCCATTTATCTGGCAAACCTCGAGACCAAGGCAGGGAACGATGAAGAGTAGAGAGAGCAGCGGAAGCTTCTTTTCTTTCTTTCGGACCTTCGTAAAAGCAGCGATTATAGATAATATCTGGCGGTGAAGAAGTGGTATTCTGCCAGCTTCCATCTTTCCAGGTATAACCGGTAATGGAGGACCCGTCTGCCGCTACTCCGTCTGGATGAAATACGAGGACTTTTAGGCTGTATAGAGGAGCTGCCCGGCATAAATGACTGCAAAACTCTGGCTCGGCGATCGGTGGATTCCCGTTGCGGCGGCCTGTCATAATGCCGAGGAACCCCACTTCTGTTTCAGTCATCGTGTCCTCCTTATAAACCGGCCAAGTAGCGGCAATATAAAATCATTTGCTTGACGGACGGTCTTATTTTTTGATCGTTTAACGGTGTATTATCGTTCTTGGAGGGCTTGGAGTTAACCTCTAAGAGCCATATTCGTCCTGATTGATCCAGTGCCAGATCGATTCCGAGCTCTCCGAAATGAGCGGGGATAAAGGTTTCGACCCCTCTTGCAATGGCAAGTGCTGCTCTGGGCAGCTGAAGCTGAACGTTTTCTTTTGCGCCCGGAGGAAGACTGCTCTTGCTAACTGCTTCTTTTACAGTGCTGAGACTGCCACCTCTAGCTAAATTAGACACGAAGTGATTGCTGCCGGCGGTGCGGGCGACAATGGAGGTAACCCCCCATTTTCCGCTGCCATTCTTCTGAACAAGTGCCCGGAAATCTACAGGTCGCCTTCCTAGCTCCATTAAAGGCAATCCCTGCTGAATCTGGTATCGAGTAGTCTTCATTTTGGGAGCGATGGACTGGTACAATTTAGCGAGAGTGGTATAGCTTTGCTTGCGTGTACCTATGGAGGTAGTAGACAACAGACGGTAACCTCCGCCTTCTTCTTTAGAGATACGAAGTATGCCTTTGCCGAGACTGCCTCGTACAGGTTTCAAAAATACACTTGGGTAATGGCTGCACATCTTCTTCATTACGGCAAAGCCGTTCAACGCATGCGACTCAGGTAAATACCGCTGCAGGGAAGGGTCTTGCGCTAAAGCTTCAAATACCTCTGTCTTGTCAAGAAATTTTTCGTTGAAGAAATGCGTTCCATATCGTGATTTTACATCCGCCAAAAAATGCTGTACGCTAGGTTTATTCTCCACCTTTCGCGTCGTTAACCGATTGTTGATTACATCGGCAATGGGCAGACTCATTTTTCTCCAACCCTCGTTGTATACCCAGCCCTGAATGGAAGAACTGCGTGTTTCCAGCGCTTCCGGGGTAAAGAAATATACATAGGCGCCTTGTGTGTGGCAGGCATTTGTCAATTCCCGACAGAACATGGTAATGGGTCCAAACAACCTGTCGAGATTATCTGGATGGTCACGACTGACGAGCACGCCGATCAACGGTCCTAGCCGCAAGGTGCGGCTTACAGAGCTGTAAGAAACGTTGAGGGTTTGTCGGTGTTTCCATCCGGTCCGCCGCGCCAGTCCTTCGCTTACACGCAGGATGTCGGATTTGGGAGCCGAGATAATGGTAACCTCCTGCCGGAAAGAGCCGAATGCCAGCTGGAGTGTTCCGTGAGACGGGATTTTGAGTCTTTTCATGGATTTTTCGCCAAGCATTATAGCGTTTTCCTGCAGGATGCCCGAGTTGACCGTATGGACCGGGATCTTGAATTGGGACATCGTGGATCTCCTTCCGGTAGGCAGCATGATGCCGGCAATTTGGTAGCTAAGGGTTACATATCATTCATCATATGGAGACAGATGACCCTTGGTGATTGACCTAACCGCTAAAAACCTTGCCCAGTCATTTCATAAGCTCGGCCCAAGAAGCGAAACAAGTATGGAATGAGCGAATATTGGAAACTAAAGCAGCGTGGATTCAGGAAGCAGCTGCTAACAAAACTTAAGCGTATGTTTTCGGAGTGAGTTTTGTACGAAGACGATCTGAGGAGTGTACGCTAACAAAACTTTTAGGAGGAATCATAATGAGCATTCACGACAAAGCACATGAACTGGCGAAAGCCATTAAAGAGAGCAGCGAGGTATCGGATATCAGAAATGCCATGAAGGTCGTAGAAACGGATCCTGAAGCGAAAGCGATGCTGGACAATTTCCGCCAAGGTCAGATGGAGCTGCAACAACGGATGATGAGCGGAGAAATGCCTCCACAGGAAGAAATGGAGAAGATGGAGAAGCTGTTCGAGGTGCTTAACTTGAATCTTGGCATTCGTCGTCTGTTCGATGCGGAACGCCGTCTGAGCGTTGTAATCGAGGATGTAAATAAAATTATCACCGAGAGTTTGTCTCAATTGTACGGCGAATAAATTTCAACAATGAAAATCAAAAGAGGGTGTTCCCGAAGCCGGTGGCTCTGGAAACACCCTCTTTCTTATGGCTGTGGCTATATGGCTAGCCTAAGCTCAACCTCAACCTCAACCTCAACCTCAACCTCAACCTCAACCTCAACCTCAACCTCAACCTCAACCTCAATCTAATCTTGTTTACCTTCGACTGCGCAGAGAAGAATACCAGCTGCCAAACCTAAGCGGCGATCAAGCTTGCCTTTTCGATCCTCCGAGAAGTCAGCCATAATTTTGGTGACAAATGGATTGAAATTTTGCTTGAAGGCAGGGATCGTTGCATCATCCATCTCGATATTATATTTCTGCGGAATAATAGCGATGAAGCGGCGCAGTAGAGCCATTGCGGTGCTGTCTTCCTTGATTTTTCCAATTTCCTGATCATGACGGTCAAGAATAATCCATTCATCCTTCAAAATAGATTTGAGTCCCTTACGGCGAAAAGCACCAATATGCTCACCAGACTCTGTATCGTGTACATCATAAGTGGCGCTAAAATCGACCACATTGCGGGCTTTTATGCGCAGAAGCTCCTTCTGCATGGATTCATCCGTATAAAGTGCAATGTCTTCTTTAAGCTTGAACGCTTTCATTTGCGAATAGAGCACAAGCTGCTCAGAGCTATCAAAAATATGAAGTTTCGCACCCATGATCGAAAATACTTTTTTGCGAATTATGTATTCGGTATGATTATAAGCTGCATTCAATTCAAAAACGCCTCCCCTAAATGAAATCATCATCTCATATATAAGCATCTTCTGCTATATAAATGCTAACCTTTTATACATAATTTTGAAAAAGCATATATTTTTTAATGGACTTGTCTCATATTACGGGCCTCATGTTCATAGAGTAGAGATATAGATTCAATCGAATATCCTGTCTACGAAGGAGCTGTTATTAATGAGAAAAAGAAACAAGTTCAAACATGGTATCTATTTGTTGCTGGCGTTGGCCATGCTTTTGTATGCACTGCCGAAGCTTTCGCTTGCGAATGGACCGAGCTGGGTGTTTGGTTTTGGAGTCGTCTGGTCACTTTTTGCGTTTATGGTCATTGCGGCACATTTGCATTTTATTATGGGGGTTGATGAGGAAAAGACCAAACGTTTGGAAGCTGTGCGAAAAGCAAAGCTGGAGCAATGGCAGACAAAGTGGAATGAAGAAACTAGAGTTTCGCAAAGATAATAGAGTTGGGGTCGATTACTAAAAAAGCTAGATTAGCTTCAGGTCTCTTGAAAAAGCGCGGCAGTCGTGCAAAGAGAAGTATAAGTGCCTCAGAATGCCGCGCAAAACGCACAACTAGCCAAAAGAGAGGCAAAAATGCCTTAGAATGCCGCGGAAAGCGCAGAAGCGGCGCGAAGAGAGGCAAAAATGCCTTAGAATGTTGCGGAAAGTGCGGTAATGGTGCGAAGAGAGGCACAAATGCCTTAGAATGTTGCGGAAAGCGCGGCAATGGTGCGAAGAGAGGCATAAATGCCTCAGAATGCCGCGGAAAGCGTAGAAGTCGTGCAAAGAGAGGCATAAGTGCCTTAGAATGCTGCGGAAAACGTAGATGTGGTGCAAAGAGAGGCATAAGTGCCTCAGAATGCTGCGGAAAACGTAGATGTGGTGCAAAGAGAGGCAAAAATGCCTTAGAATGCCGCGGAAAGCGCAGAAGTGGTGCAAAGAGAGGCATAAGTGCCTTAGAATGCCGCGCAAAACGCACAACTAGCCAAAAGAGAGGCATAAGTGCCTCAGAATGCTGCGGAAAGCGCAGAAGTGGTGCAAAGAGGGGCATAAGTGCCTCAGAATGCTGCGGAAATTGCAGAAGTAGCCAAAAGAGAGGCATAAATGCCTCAGAATGACGAGCCAATCACACAAGTCACACAAAGAGCATACAAAAGAGACACACTCATACGAAAAAGCCCACTAGCCTAAGCCAGTGGACTTTTTTTATGCTCCCTGCATTGCTTGCAGGGGGCTAAATGTTATTTTCCACCCGTAAAAGGGTTGATCTCATTGGTGAGATCTCTTCCAGCCTTCTTTTCTTCGGCAGATATCCGTTTACCAAGAGCCGCGTAATACCACACCGCAGGAACGAGAACCGCGAGTATAACAAGAAATTGCATAAGCTCAGCTCCTTTCACATGGATATTATAAACTTTTTTCCTGATCGTAGAGAGGATGGGCATAATCCTACCATCCTACCATCCAATCCCATCATCCGACCATCCCCCCACTTGTTGAGCAAAAACAATCCGATTACTTTTTACTGACCGAGCATTCAACTTCAAATACATAACTGGCGCTTCCCTGAGGCCATCTTGCATGGATGATATATAGGTGTCTGCCGCTACCTGCTGCGAGTTGAAAACTATTTTTGTCCACGGAAAGGGCTTCGTCCGGTCGTTCCTCACCAGGAAATGAAGCCATAACCTCTATCTCCTTGGGTGCATATGAGAATTCGAGTTCTACCCGATCACCGCTGATGGCTTTAGGATGTACCTTTTGTTTGGAAACCAATTCATCGTAAGAAGCTATATCCACACATACGCCTTTGCCATTCTCGTTCCAGCAATAAGAGCCTTGAATAGCCTCGAACTGCTCACCGCCAACAGTAACTTGAACGCTTGGGGGCTGCGGGTTAGCAGTGTCTTCTGATGAATTCTTATCTTCATTAAAAGTTGGTTGAAACAAGTCCAATAGATCCTTTTTGCTGGTATCTGACAGACGATAGTGGCCCATTTGTCCGGATTTAATGAGTAACCCACTGTTACTTCCGACGATCCAAAAGGAGAACTCATAACTTATACCATCCTTCATGTTCACAGTGGTGCTGTAATCGCTGGGAGCAATATCTAGTTGTCCTCTATCATATTCAGCAGTAGTTATGGCTTGAACGAAACGTTCAAAGGAGGATGGAGCCGAAATAGTGGCCATTGGCTGTTTTTTTTCAATTAAGTTGATAGAAACTATATTATTTGCATCCAGCTCAATTTGGCCTGCTTGTTTTACTTCGTTTTCCGTATTTCCACAGCCGACCAGTCCTATAAAAAGCAAAGTAATAGTAAGTAGTAATAAAGCGGTCTTGTTCATCTCTTCAATGCTCCTTTATACCTTCTTTAATTCTCAGACTATAAAAAAGAGGAAAAGTTTGCTAAATAAAGGCAGCGAATTTTTAAGGTCAGCTTAAAACGCATCAGAGATATTCAGTTTCAAAAATTCGATTTTAAGGTGGTTTTTAAACTTACTATGTGGCAATACCTACCTAAATCGTAGATTGTGTAAGGAGAGTGAAATTCGAATTCGAAGCTTATGAATCGGTTGTACTGAGCCATTCTATCGTTGTATAATAGGTACAGTATAGTACAGATCGGAGCATGGGGGTGTAACAGTTGGAAGGTCAAGGCGATGCGATTACTAAACACGAGCAACTGCTGCAGCATATTGAAGGTCTTAAGGTAGGCACCAAAATATCTGTTCGCAAGCTCGCCAAAGAAATGCTAGTCAGCGAAGGGACTGCTTACCGTGCAGTGAAGGAAGCTGAGAATCTCGGGATAGTCATCACGAAGGAACGGATTGGTACAGTTCGTGTAGAAAAGAAACCTCGGAACATTTCAGAGCAGCTGACGTTTGGCGATGTAGTTGATATTGTTGAAGGGCATGTGCTCGGCGGGGCAAGTGGACTAAATAAACATCTGCATAAATACGTGATCGGGGCGATGAAGGTCGATGCAATGATCCGTTATATAGATGCTGACAGTCTGTTGATCGTAGGTAACCGCGATGATGTTCACTCTCTAGCGCTGGAGCAGGGTGCGGGGGTTCTGGTGACAGGGGGCTTCGGGACGAGCCGTGAAGTGAAGGCATTGGCAGACGAGCTGGATCTTCCCATTATTTCTTCGAGACATGACACGTTTACCGTCGCTTCAATGATTAACCGTGCCATTTTTGATAGATTGATTAAGAAAAAAATTATGCTGGTAGAGGATATTATCGACAGCAAACCGCGCCTGAATACGTTAAAAATCTCTAGTACCGTCGGCGAGCTACGACAGGTTTCTGAGGAAACTGGAGAGCAGCGCTTTCCCGTTACGGATGAATGGAACCGAGTCATCGGCATTATTGGTCGCCGCGATGTAGAGGAATTGACGGAAGGCCAGATCATTGAAAAGGCGATGATTCGCAGTCCGGTTACAGCTGCACTGCAAACCTCACTAGCCTCCGCGGCCCAGATCATGATGTGGGAAGGCGTGGATTTTCTGCCCATAGTGGACCGTAACCGTAAACTGGTAGGCTCCCTAACCCGTAAAGAAGTGCTGCAAAGCTTACGCGATGTCCGGAATCAACCTCAGCTGGGAGAGACTTTTGATCATCTCATTTGGAATGGTTTTGCGGATGAGCGGGACGAAGAGGGGCGATTGTTCTTCCATGGCTTTATTACACCGCAGATGGCCACGGATCTTGGGACGATTTCTGAAGGGATATTGTCTACGCTTATGACGCTTTCGGCATTTAAAGCAGCTAAGGACATCACAGGAAATGATTATGTACTAGATAATATGTCCACTTATTTTATCCGACCGGTACAGATCGAACATGCGATCATTGTAATGCCGAGACTGCTCGAAATCAGCCGTCGTACCTGTAAGCTTGAAATTGAGATCAGCCACTCGGATACTCTGGTAGCCAAAGCTGTTCTGATGCTGCAATCCATTGATCATGGCTAAAAAATGGTTTGCTAGCTGGATAGCGTACGGTAAATAGGATCGTATACATGCTAAATAGACTGCCCTCATCATTGAAAGAGAGGGCAGTCTATTTTATTCTTTCTATTCCGTCAGAACAGCAGCTAAGTTTTCGACTAGTGTTGTTCCTGGCTGCGGCTGCGACTACGGCTGTAAAAACTATAGCTGCGTATCCCCGAGAAGATGTTGAACGCACCAATCAGCAGAAAGGCAGCTTCAACAATGATATTAACGGTAGAGCCGCGAAACAAAAACATGGATATCAAGGATAGCGTTACGAGCATAGCACCGAGCATTACATTCATGACGGAGCGTTTCAGCCCTTTATCTTGGGGATTTAAGGCACGGCGGGAGGATATGCTGAACACAGCGGCACCGATTACAAAGATCACCAGCAGGATAAACAATAAATACTTGATAAATAAAACCATGGACAGCCAGCTCCTTTATCGTGTCTTGCAGTAGCCAAGAAGTAATTTCCACGTCTGTCCATTATTGTATCACACGATGGCTGTCAGCTGCGCTTAAAAGGACTGATTTCTACCCAGATTTGCAGGACGCCTTCCATGACGAGCATGGTTCGGATTTTGACAGAGTATTCCTTGTCACGCACAATGTATAGCTTGCCATCCAACAGCAGTCTAACCAGTTTGCTGTCAGTATCAATATCGAACATGCTGCGGCCGCGCATCGGTTCCAGATCTGAGCCCATTTGGCTTATGATTAATTTTACAGTTACGGGGTCAAGTGGGGTATCTTCTTTGGATTTGCTTTCCTCCGATCGAATTTTGATTTCTCTGATCACGGTTGAGGTATTATTGTATTTTTTGAGTGTCTGAATATCTTTTTGATATTGCTCGATCTGTACACGCAGATCTTGATTATGAAGCCATAATACGTTATATCCTACATGGTAAATAGCATTGTATATGACAGCTCCTACGACGATCCCTAGCATGAATATAGCGGAGATCTGGGTGAATCTGCGAAAACGACTGAATGGTGGAACTCTCACTGGCGTTACCCCCTGCCGCACACCCATTTTACTAGCTCACTGCCCATATGGGCTCCTAGAAAAGCGAAGGCAAGATACATGATTTGTTTGATGGCGGGGGAGAGGTTGCCTCCAATCATGTTGCTTTCAATGACCCGTAAGGGGTCCATGGTACCTCCTACAGCGGCTGCTAGTGCCCATATTTTAATCCGATCTGCCACATCCAGCATCGTTTGCGTCGGCGGTTGCAGGGATACAACGGCGCCGATTCCGCCGAGCATAGCTCCGCCAAGCACGATGCCGAAGGCGATAAAGAAGTCGAGGATAGCTTTGCTCATAAAAATGCTCATACAGGCCCCTTCCCGGACGAGGCATTTACAAGCTTTGCCTGTCCTTATGCTCTTAATCCATTCTATGGGCGGGTCCCCCTTTAATATGATAAAATAGTTTCATCTTATGTTTGATTTTTGCAGTAGAGAGGAAGTGGGGTTATGAGCCCTTTCGTGCATTTGCATGTGCACAGCGAATACAGTTTACTGGACGGGGCGGCGCGCATTACCGATCTCGTGCGCCGGGCCGGCGAATACGGCATGAAGTCGCTGGCGCTTACGGATCATGGAGTGATGTACGGGGCCATCCCCTTTTATAAAGCGTGTAAAGAGAATGGAATCAAACCGATTATTGGCTGTGAAGCTTATTTAACCGCGGGTTCACGCCGTGAGCGGGGCAGTCGAAAAGATCAACCAATCTACCACTTGATTCTGCTCGTCAAGAATGAAACCGGCTACAAGAACCTGATGAAGCTGATCTCTATCGGCCATCTGGAAGGCCATCATTATAAACCCCGGATTGATATGGAAGTGCTGGCAGCTCATTCAGAGGGGATTATCTGCCTTAGTGCTTGTCTGGGCGGAGAAGTGCCGCAGCATCTGCTGCATGGACGTGATGAGGAGGCGCGCAAGGCTGCGCTGCGATATAAGGCGATTTTTGGCGAAGATTTCTATCTGGAGCTGCAAGACCACGGGATCTCCGAGCAAAAGAGAGTGAATCCCAAGCTGATCGCCCTTGCCGGGGAATGTGAAATTCCACTTGTGGTGACGAATGATGTCCATTATTTAGCAAAGGAAGATGCTGAAGTTCAGGATGTGCTGATCTGCATCGGAACAGGCAAAACGGTGGACGATGAGGAACGTCTCAAGATCGGAACAGATCAGCTGTTTTTAAAAAGCAGCGAGCAAATGGCGGCATTGTTTCCGCATGTGCCGCAGGCTATCGCCAATACCTTATTGATCGCCGAAAAATGTAATTTGGAGCTGACCTTCGGCAATCATATTCTGCCTGCCTATTCTCCGCTCCCTGAAGGCATGGATTCCGCTGCTTATTTGCGTGAGCTGTGCTGGAAGGGGATGGAGGAACGATATATAGATACACCGCAATGGGCTACACCTGAGCAAAGAGAGACGGCTGAGAAGCGTCTGACCTATGAGCTGGGCGTTATCGAGAGTATGGGCTTCAGCGATTATTTTTTAATTGTGTGGGATTTTATTGCTTATTGTCATCGTCAGGGAATTGCTACGGGACCCGGACGGGGATCCTCCGCGGGTAGTCTAACCGCATACTCTTTGCGAATCACCGATGTGGACCCGTTGAAATATAACTTGCTCTTTGAACGTTTTCTAAATCCAGAACGGATCACCATGCCGGATATTGATATCGATTTTAGCGATGAACGGCGTGATGAGGTTATTGGTTATGTAGTGGAGAAATACGGCAAAGAACATGTGGCGCAAATTATTACTTTCGGAACTATGGCTGCACGGGCTGCCGTTCGTGATGTAGGCAGGGTGCTGAACCTGCCTTATAACGAGGTAGACAAAGCTGCCAAGCTTATACCTGGTCAACTAGGGATCAGCCTTGCCAGGGCGCTGGAGAGTACACCAGATCTTAA
This sequence comes from Paenibacillus sp. FSL H7-0716, assembly GCF_038002705.1. Taxonomy (NCBI): domain Bacteria; kingdom Bacillati; phylum Bacillota; class Bacilli; order Caryophanales; family Paenibacillaceae; genus Paenibacillus; species Paenibacillus sp. FSL H7-0716. The sequence goes on along the minus strand of NZ_JBBODA010000031.1, from coordinate 1,785 downwards.
AGCACTTTATGACACCAATCCAAAGATTAAAGGGTTGCTGGATATGGCAATGAAGGTGGAGGGCATGCCCCGCCATGCTTCGACACATGCCGCTGGGGTTGTTATCTCGAAAGGTCCGTTGACCGATGCAGTCCCACTTCAGGAAGGTAACGAAAGTACGGCGTTAACCCAATACTCTATGGAGCATTTGGAGAGCGTTGGGCTGTTGAAGATGGATTTTCTGGGTTTGCGCACGTTGTCGATTATCGAACGCTGCATGAATTCGATTAGAGAAATGAGCGGAAGTGTTCCGGATTTCCGTATCATCCCAGATCATGATCCAGCTACGTATGAAATGCTTGGGGCTGGTGAGACAACAGGGGTCTTCCAGCTGGAGTCGGCGGGCGTTAGACGAGTACTTAAAGATCTGAAGCCTAACGGCTTTGAAGATATTGTATCGGTTCTAGCGCTGTATCGTCCGGGTCCGATGGAATTTATCCCGAAATATATAGCAGGCAAACACGGTGAGATTGAAGTAGAGTATCCACATTCTGATTTGAAGGCTATTTTAGCGGACACCTATGGGATCATTGTGTATCAGGAACAGATCATGCAGATTGCTTCTCTGATGGCAGGCTTCTCGTTAGGAGAAGCGGATCTGCTCCGTCGAGCGGTCTCTAAGAAAAAACGTGAGACTCTGGATAAGGAACGGAGCCATTTTGTTCAAGGGAGCTTGCAGCAGGGGTATAATGAAACGGATGCGAATGCTGTTTATGATATGATTGTGCGCTTTGCCGATTACGGCTTCCCGCGTGCTCATGCCGCGGCTTATGGAGTGTTGGCTTTCCAGACAGCCTATCTCAAGGCACATTATCCGGTGCAGTTTATGGCGTCTATGTTGACCGCTGTAATGGGCACTCACCGCAAGGTAGCGGAGTATGTGCTGGACTGCCGCCGCACGGGCATCGGCGTGTTGCCGCCGGATGTGAACGAGAGCGGCGTATTGTTTACTCCGGTTCCAGGCGAAGGAACCGGAACGGGGCATATCCGCTTTGGACTCGCAGCCATTAAGAACGTCGGCACGCTGGCAGTGGAGAACATTATGGCAGTACGCAAGGAGCGGCCGTTCGACAGTCTGCTAGATTTCTGTCGACGTGTGGACCTGCGGGTCTGCAATAAGCGGGTAGTGGAATCTTTGCTGCAGGCGGGAGCTTTTGACTGTCTGCCGGGTCACCGCGCCCAGCTGCTGGCTATGCTGGACGAGACGGTTGACGCTGCGCTGAAATGGCGCAAGGAGCGGGATGAACTGCAAATCCAGCTGTTCGACGATTTGGTGGAGACACCGAACTGGGAAATCCGCTATCCGGATATCCCTAAGTTCACCATTGGCCAGCAGCTGGAGATGGAACGTGAGCTGCTGGGGTTATATCTTTCGGGCCATCCGCTTGATGATAGCGCGGAACTGCTTGAGGAGCCCGGCATGCAGCGGCTGATGGATCTTGGTGAAGCCGCGGATGAGAGCCAGACGGTTACGGCCGGAATGGTAGTATCCGTTAAGGAAATTACGACGAAGCAAGGGAAATCGATGGCCTTCGTCGAATGGGAAGATCAGATCGAGCGCTGCGAGGTCGTGCTCTTCCCTGAGGTGTGGAAGCGAAGCCGCAGCTTGATTGCCAAGGGCGCGCTGCTGGCCTTGCGCGCCAAGGTGCAGCAGGAAGACGAAGGCTTCAAGCTGCTGGCCGAGGAAGTGGCGCTGCTGTCTGCGGAGGCTCTCCGCGGGCTGTTGCAGCGCCGTAGTGCCGCCGC
>NZ_JBBODA010000030.1:0-72129 GCF_038002705.1 Paenibacillus sp. FSL H7-0716 | reverse complement strand
CATCCTCGCCACCGTAGATGCTACTATTTACTTCAGCCATTCATCACTCACTTATTACCTTCATCACTCACTTATCCCTGTCTTCACTCACTTTTCCCCGTCATGCGCACTTAACTCCTACATCACTCCCTTATCACCCTCATCACTCACTATCCCTGTCTCCACTCCCTTTTCACCCTCATCACGCACTTATCCCTATCATCACTCCCTTCCCACCCTCATCACGCACTTATCCCTATCTTCACTCGCTTTTCCCCGCCGTACGCAAATCGAGCTCCTGGACTGCATGTGACCTTATTTCTCCCACTATTTCATCGCCCTCTATACCCTATAAGTTACTCTTCAGTCACACAGCCGGATCGTGCAATTAACACAGGCGATTGCTATACTCTTTCTTATGAGCCTCAACTCAACAAAAAAGGACTACCACAGTAGTCCAAAGGAGAATATAAATGTTAGCTAACATCCAAAAAGAAGATCAACATTATGTCGCTCGTTTTGAACGCCAGTTAAAGCATTCCGCAACTGAGATTTGGTCCTATTTGACCGAAAATGAGAAGCTCGCCTTATGGTTCTCTGAATTAAAAATCGAGGACCTGCGTGAAGGCGGACTTATAAAGTTTGATATTCAAAACGGAATGTTTGTGGATATGGAAATTACCGTTCTGCAGCATCAATCTATTTTTGAGTTTACTTGGGCTGAGGATCTTGTTCGTTTTGAGTTGTACCCTAATTCAGAAGGCTGTTTACTCATCTTGAACGAAACACTACAAACGCTTACCCCGCATACACCACGAGATCTTGCTGGCTGGCATGTTTGTCTAGAAGTGATCCAGCATCTTTTGGAAGGCACGACGCTGGAGTCACGGAAAGACGAATGGAATAAACGGTACGAGCAATACCGGGAAGCGATCTCGAAATTAGGATAACAAGGACTCCGCGCCGTCAATCACGATTTGCGCACCTGTAATATGGATAGATTCATCCGAAGCCAGAAAAGCAACGAGATCAGCCACATTATCCGGCTTGCCCGGTCCATCCGCCAAGGGTTGCGCTCCATCAGGGAATTCAATCGGAATGACGATTGCTTCAACATCCTCGCTCATTTCAGTGGTTTCATCTATATTCGTAGCAATAGCTCCAGGGCAGATCACATTTACACGAATCTTAAACTTAGCAAGCTCGAGAGCTGCCATTTTGGCAAAAGCCACCTGTCCAGCTTTGGTAGTGCTATAAGTAGACCACCCAAAGCTGGCAAATCTAGTGTTCCCATTAATGGAACTAGTAATAATAATACTGCCCTTCCCTTTATCTTTCAGATGAGGAATAGTATATTTCAGAGTCAAAAAAGTCCCCGTCAAGTTCACCGACATCGTACGCTCCCAGTCGCTCAAGCTTAGTTCTTCTATCGGGCCCACAGCGCCATTAATTCCCGCGTTAGCAAATACTACATCCACCCCTCCGAATTGTTCCACCGTACAACGTACGGCTTCCTCCATCTTTTTCTCATCCGAAGTATCTACCTCTATGGCCAGCGCGCAATCCTTTCGAAACTTATTAAGCTTTTCTGCCAAGGATGAGGTTCTTTCAAGATTTAAATCGAACAATGCTACACTTGCACCTTCCCGCGCCAGTTTGATAGCGGTAGCACGGCCAATTCCCGAGCCCGCTCCGGTTATTATCGCTGTTTTTCCAATAAATCTTTGTTTCTTAGATATGTTTGGGCTCATATGTAATCTCTCCTCTAATGTCTGTAAGATACGTACTATGGATCAAGATTACCCAAATAGACCTGCAATGGAATCATCTCATTCATAAATCTTCAGAATTTAGGCACACCACACAAAAGATCTCTCCATTCAATAAGATGAGCGGAGAGTTTGTTTCGAATATTTTGATTATTTTGATTTTTTCGATGTTCGATGTTCGATGTTCGGTTCGATGTTTCAATTATTTCAATTCAGTTATCCAGCTTGCGTACGTCCACTTTTACAGTTAGTGTGCCTGCTCCGCCGCGATATACCCCTTTTACAGGTACTATATCTTTATAATCCCGTCCATGACCCAGCTTGATATAACGCCAGTTCACTTCAACATTATTCGTCGGATCAAAACCAAGCCAGCCCGTGCCCGGAATATGGGTCTCCACCCAAGCATGTGAAGCCTGCTCAAAATTAGCATTACTGCTCTGTAGATCACCGACAAAATGATATCCACTAACATATCTAGAAGGCAGACCCACACTGCGGCAGACAGCGATCATAAGATGAGCATAATCCTGACAGACCCCCCGCTTAAGCTTCAGGGCTTTTTTTACCGTTGTATTTACGCTTGTTGCCTCAGGATCATAGGTGAACTGTTCATAAATTGTCGAAGATAACTTCAAAATCCATTCATACATATCCTCAGCTTCACTAAAAGGGTACTGAGAGGCGAACTCCACTAATTCAGGAGTCACCTCGGTATAACGGGTAGGCAAAATAAACTCAATATAACGGTTCTGAAACTTTTCATCATTTAATAGTTTAACTTGCTCTTCAAGGCTGGTTCGCGGAAGATCGGTACCCTGGGCTTTATCCAGCGTTACTACAGTAGCTTTAGTATGAATGACCATTTCCGTATGCGGCTTATTAACCGAATAGGCATGCACACGATTACCGAAGAAGTCCTCATACGTTAATAGATTAGCTGCCGGGGATACGTCAACCTCATGGTGATAACAGGATTGCCGATAGTTGGTGCGTGGGGTAAGCCTGATTTCATTGACACTGTCCGTAACCGGCTCTGGATAACTGTATGTGGTGGTGTGATTGATTTGAATCTTCATACAGATACTCCTTCTCGCCGAAAAAAGGCGCCCTCCATCGTTTTGCCCAGTCTCTGGCAAGATATTACGAGTGATTGGAGCACATCTTCCACCAGTTCACCGGACATTTCCTCTTTCTCCATATAATCCAGCTCTGCCTTCAGCTTTCCTGCTTGACGGATGACCTTCTCATGACCTGAGCCTTTTTCTGAGGAATCTAATTCAAGCCTAGCTAAATGTTCTTCCAGCTGATGAAAAGAAAAGCGGATCGAACGTGGGAACTTGGGATTTGCGATCAAAAAATCTAAAATGCTCTCCGGTGACATAGCATCTGCATAATAACGGCGAAACGCCTGATAACCACTTACCGATTTCAGCACAGCCTGTAACTGAATATAAATTGCATTAAGCTCTTTAAAACGGCAAGAGGCAATAACTGCCTGCAAAATACGCGTCGTATTCTCAGCACGTTCCAGAAAACGGCCGCTCTCTATAAAATGCCATTCATTTCCCCTAAGCATTACGGATTGTTCTGCTCCTAGAAACATAGCTGCACGTTCCTTCACCTGCTGGTAGAAATGATGTGGGCCACTCATAATATCAGCGACTGACCTCTCCCCAAGCCATAGATTAAAGCTGTTGACGATATCCCATAACTCACTTGGAAGATGCTGGCGCAGTGTGCGAAGATTATTTCTAGCATGATGTACGCAAGAGAATAATGAGTTCGAATTGCCTAAATCAAGTGTAATAAAGGATAACACGTCCTGTTCAGAAAAGGTTTCGAACTGCTGCAAATATTCACTTCGAACTCCTAATGCATCGATAAGCCTCGACCATTTATGTCCTTCTTCTTGAAAATCCTCTTCCTGCTGGATATGATAATGTACATTGATTAGCCGCGCATGATTCTCTGCCCTTTCAATATATCGGCCGATCCAGAATAAAGCCTCCGCATTTCGATTCAGCATCTTTAGCCACTCCTTTATCCTCCAAATTGATGCTGCATATTTTTGATTCACAATCAAGGCTTACAAGATAATAGATCAAGCCATAACCCAAGTATCCTTTACGCCACCGCCTTGCGAGGAATTCACAACTAGTGAACCTTCTTTCATAGCCACTCGTGTTAATCCACCAGGTATAACATGCGGCTTCCGGTCTGCGCCCATTAATACAAAAGCCCGAAGATCGATATGCCGGGGTGCCATAGTGCCTCCCGACAATACGGGTGCTCTGGACAAGGACATAATTGGCTGTGCCACATAACGGTCCGGATCGGCAATAATTTTCATTCGGAACTCCGCTAATTCTTCTTTGGTCGCCTCACTTCCGATCAACATCCCATATCCTCCGGATAACGAGGTTTCTTTAACAACCATTTCGGATAGGTTCTCAAGAACATACAGGCGTTCATCAGGTCTGGACAACAAATACGTCGGCACATTACCAAGGATCGGCTCTTCATTCAGATAATAACGAATCATATCCGGTACATAGACATACATCGCTTTATCATCTGCAACACCGGTTCCCGGAGCATTAGCAATCGCTATGTTGCCTGCCCTATACGCATTCATAAGTCCTGCCACACCCAGTAAAGAATCAGGTTGAAAGGCTAGCGGATCAATGTAATCATCATCCAACCGACGATACAGCACATCCACGCGACGTAGTCCGTTCATTTCTTTCAAATATATTTTGTGATCCTTTGTTACCAAATCTCGTCCTTCGACCAAATGTATACCCATCTGCTGTGCCAAAAAAGCATGTTCATAATATGCAGAATTGTATTCTCCAGGCGTTAAGAGTGCTATAACCGGATCTGACCTTCTTGAAGGTGATAGACTACGAAGCACGGATAAGAAGCGATTTAAGCTATGATCTACATCTCGGATGGAGCTGGCAAAGGATAATTCAGGAAACAATTGATTCATAAGGGTTCTGCCTTTAAAAAGATAGGAAAAGCCGGAGGGTGTTCGCAGGTTGTCTTCAAGTACATAATAATGCCCATCGTGGTGGCGGATCAGATCGATTCCTGAGGTGGTGATATAAGCTCCACCGGGCACTCGCAGACCTGACATTTCTGGCCGGAAGTAACAGTTGGAAATAATCATACGCCTAGGGACGATGCCATCTTTAACAATGTATTGCTCATGGTAAATGTCATGAATGAACAAATTCAAAGCTGTGATACGCTGAATAATTCCAGCTTCTAGCCTCTCCCACTCATTCTTAGGGATAATACGTGGAATCATATCGAAGGGGATCGTTCGCTCCATAGGATGATCCTGAGCCGGATTGTAAAGCGTAAAGGTAATTCCTTCTTCCATCATCCTGCGCTGCATTAAATTTTGCTTCCCTTGCAGCTCTTCGGAGCTCATACCGGAAAACATGCGATTCACATGTCTGTAGTGCGGCCGGACATTCCTCTTATCAGCATACATTTCATCGAAAAAATGCTGTAATGGATACGGAGACAGACCTGGCAGAGGATCTAATTTGGACATGAGTCCGACTCCTTTCGATAGATGTAATCTTTGTTAACAACTTATACTTTCATTTCAGAAAACATCCATGAAAATATTGGTTTATATTCTCATAATACGTAAATCCACTCGTTCATGTCAACATATATAACAGAGAAATGTGATTCCGGAGATATTTGTATTTTTTGGAATCGCTTCCTTTCTCTCTTATATAGGTTGCCGGAGATGAAATGTAGATTCATCATTGAATTGTATGCAGGAAGTGTGACAAGCATTACTGTTATGAATTTTTCATATAATGTATTTTTTATATAGTTGTCTGAGGAGTGAATTCATTGAGTATGGTATAATTTTTTGCGATGGGAGAGTGACCTATGGAGCACAAATATACTATGTCAATGGAGCAGGAAGAGACTAGGCGGAATCACATTTATCTGTTATTTGGCCTGTCTGAAGCGGGATCAATGAAGGTAGCCCTTAGTCATTTGGGTTGTCGTCACTTAATACGAGTACTTTCATTTAATGAGACGTTCTCTGCTGGACCGTTGCGTGGATTACATAATAATGAAGGCTATCATACCCGTGAGTTATGGTTTCAGGAACGATTTCCGGATCAGGGTTATCATCTCAATCCCCAGCATAAACTGGCAGCTATGATTCAGACCTTAAAAGAAATTCCCGAGGACAAAAAAATTACTATTTGGTGCGGAGATAACTCCCATGATCAAACGGGTTTACGATTTGCACTTTCTATTCTTAGTGAGAGGACGCAACCTATTCATGTTATTGATCCAGTCAAGGCTTATAGGGAGATTGCTGCACCATTTGAAATCGGCTTATATCCCAGAGCACTTAGTCAGCTCCCAAATGAAGCTCTGCAAAAAATTATAAAAATTACCGAAAACACATCCCCTATCACCACCGCTCAAAGAAAACAGTATGAACTAGAATGGCAAAAAATCAGCAACACCGAAGAAATGCTTAGAGTTTGGGCTGAGAGCCAGCTTATGAATGTTACCGAGAGTTACTATGACGAAGAAATTCTTTCTTTAATTCTGCAACTTCAACAGTATGAGGATCGAGATGGCTACGTAAATGCAGGTCTGATTGTAGGCACAATTATAGGGCAATGGAATTTGTATCTCAGTACCTCATTCATAGAATATCGTTTCTGGAGGCTAATTAGTGAGGGAAAGCTGTTATTTAAAGGGATACCTTACGCGATGCATTTATACTTCCTAAAAGTCGCTTAGCAGTTGCTACAAAATGACGGACAAACCCTTTATAAAAAAGAAAAGGAATGCCCTCCTAAACTAAATATAGCTTCGAGGGCATTCCTTGTAAATATGACTTCTTTATGATTATATTGTGCTGCTGATTACACTTGCTCTTCCGCTTCTTCTGACTCTTCTTCCTCAGCAATTAATCCGGCAAAAAGAGCATGTACGAACTGCTGCGAATCAAATGGCTGCAAGTCTTCCATTTTTTCTCCAAGACCTACAAACTTCACCGGCAAATTCATTTCCTGACGAATCGCTACAACGATTCCGCCTTTAGCCGTACCGTCCAGCTTAGTCAAGACCAAGCCAGTGACGCCACTCTTTTCACCAAATAACTTGGCTTGTGTAAGTGCATTTTGACCTGTCGTAGCATCTAGCACCATCAGTACCTCATGTGGAGCACTTGGGATTTCTCTTTGAATGACACGGAAGATTTTGTTGAGCTCTTCCATCAGATTGCTTTTATTCTGCAGTCTGCCAGCAGTATCGCAGATTAAGATATCCACATTGCGCTGTTTAGCCGCTTGCACCGCATCGTACATTACAGCCGCCGGGTCAGAGCCTGCTTGTTGTTTAATGACATCTACGCCTGCGCGTTGGCCCCAAACCTCAAGCTGCTCAATCGCTCCGGCACGGAACGTATCCCCTGCAGCCAAAAGAACTTTTTTACCTTCTTGTTTGTAACGATGAGCCAGCTTGCCGATGGTAGTCGTCTTGCCCACGCCATTAACCCCAACGAACAAAATAACTGTAATTCCATTCGGATTTTCCTTCAGGCTGTTATCATCATCTCCGCGCAGCAGCTCCATAAGCTTACGGGACAAAATCGGCTTAAGCTCGGCAGCATCTTCAATCCGATTTTGCTTCACTTCGGCACGCAAATCCTCGACAAGAGTCATAACAGTGTTGACACCCACGTCTGCACCAATCAAAATCTCTTCCAGCTCTTCGTAGAACTCTTCATCTATCTTTTTGCGGCGGATGATAAGGTCGGAGACCTTCTCTACAAAACCTTTACGGGTTTTCTCTAATCCGTCGCGGAATTGTTTCGTTACACTTTCCGTTTTGCCGGAAATGCTTTCTTTTAATTTTCTAAAAAAGCTCATTTGGTTCCTCCTAAAAGTTTCTCTTCTTTGATGAATTTAAGCAATCTCAGCTTCTTCATCCTCTAAACGTACTGAGACGAGCTTGGAGACGCCGCCCTCTTCCATCGTTACTCCGTATAACACGTCCGCCTCTTCCATCGTTCCTTTGCGGTGCGTAACGACGATGAACTGAGTTTGTTCAGAGAACTCGCGTAAATACTGTGCAAAACGAACAACGTTTGCTTCGTCGAGCGCAGCCTCAACCTCATCCAATACGCAGAACGGAACTGGCTTCACTTGTAAAATAGCAAACAATAACGCCATCGCAGTTAGAGCGCGTTCACCGCCGGATAAAAGCTGCAGATTCTGCAATTTTTTACCCGGTGGTTGGGCTACGATATCTATACCTGTTTCCAGCATATGTTCTGGATCCAGGAGCATGAGATCCGCTCGCCCGCCTCCGAACAGCTTTGAGAACACGGTCCCGAACTGTTTGCGGATCGCATCAAAGGTCTGTTTGAAACGTTTGGACATTTCATCTTCCATCTCGCGGATTACTTGATACAGGGTAGTCTTAGCTTCGACTAGATCATCTTTTTGTCCACTGAGGAACGTATACCGTTCATGGACCCGCTGATATTCTTCGATCGCCCCTAAGTTAACCTCTCCTAGTGCAGAAATACTGCGCTTCAAACGCTGTACATCGGCTTGTGCGGCAGGCACATCTTCAGGCACTGGATATCTCTGTTTTGCTAATTCATAACTTAGCTCGTAGTCATCACTCAGCTTGCGGAGAATATTATCCAGCTCCACATCGAGTCGACCGACAGAAACTTCAGTGGCACGCAGCTTGTCCTCGACTACTTTAAGGGCCTGACGTTGATCTTTAGTCTTGCCTTCCTCAAGTTCCAGCTTACGGGTTAACGCTGTACGCTCAGCACGGGCAAAATCCAAAGTTCCAGTCGTCTCTTCCTTCTTCAAACGGTAACTGTTCAAATCTTCCTTCTGCTTCACAGCTTCCAAAGCATTGTTAGCCAGATCCTGTTCAATCGTATGTAACAGATTTCGATTCTGGCGCAGCTCCTTGTCCTGTGAACCCACATCTTGTCTTAGGCGACGTAACTGCTCCTCCAGGGAGAATATCTCCTGATCGAGCTTGCCTTCCGAGACTTTCATACTGGTCAGCTTGCCTTGCAGCTCTTCCTTAGCTGATTCATTCGCTTTACGCGCTGATTCAGCGTTACGGATGCCCTCATGGGCTTCCTTTTCTTCCTTTTCAAGGCGTTCAAGCTCAGCAGTGGCTTGTTTCCGCGCCTCTTCAAGCGCACGTACTTCACTCTCAAAGCCGCTGCGTTCCGCACCAGTGCTCTCCACTTGCTCCTGCACATGCCGAAGCTCATGCTCGAGCTGCTTCAAATCACCCGAGACTCTTTGCTCTTCCAGTCTTTTCTCATCGCCATCACGGCGCAGGTCCTCCAGCTTCACGCTAGCGTTCTCCTGCTCTTCACGAAGTTTGGCAATGCCTTGCTTCAGCTTCACTATTTGACGTTCGCTTTCTTCAATCTCACTGCTTAATTGATCCAGCTGACGTTTGCGGCTGAGCAAGCTATTGTTCTTCTTATGCTGGCTACCCCCGGTCATTGAACCACCGGCATTAACTACATCGCCTTCCAATGTAACTACCCGATAACGATATTGGCATCTAGCGGCGATACGGTTCGCTTGCTCCAAGCTCTCCGCAATAACCACATTGCCGAGCAAACTGCCAATAATGCTAGTATATTTATCATCGTAACCAACGAGTTCGGAACCAATTCCAACAAATCCGTCAGCATCACCCACCATACCACGGTCACTGCCAGAAATCTGGCGCGGCCGGATAACATCTAGCGGAAGAAAGGTAGCTCGTCCCAGCTGACGCTGCTTTAGAAATGATATCGCTTGGCGGGACACAGTCTCATTATCCATGACCACATGCTGAAGTGATGCACCTAGAGCAGTCTCAATCGCCATTTCCAGCTTCTCCGGAACAGAGATCAGCTCTGCAACCGCACCATGCACCCCGTTGAGCTGTCCTTTGCGCGCACCCTTGAGCACTTCTTTAACCCCAAGCATGAAGCCGTCGAAATCATCCTGCATCTCTTTCATGGTCTCATGACGAGAGACTTGCGCTTCCCGCTTCTGTTCCCATTTCCGAAGACCGGACTGTGTTTCTTCGATCAGCTTCTGACGTTTACTGAGCTGTTCACTTTCAGTGATGTAAGCCCCGCGAAGATTGCTAAGTTCCTTCCCCAGCAGGGCAATCTTGTCCTTCAGCCCTTTCTGGTTGGCAGACAACTCTTCATGCCGGGCTGTCCATTTACCGCTTTCTTCTTCACTGCGGCTCATACGACGTTCCAGATTCTCCTTCTGTTGATCCGCGTAACGAATTTCGTTACGTGCATTCGCCATAAGGTTCATTAGCTCCAAAAGAGCACTTTTGAGCTTTTCTTCCTGACTCTGGCTAATCCCGTCTGCCACACCTTCAAGCCTTGCCTCTTCATCTTCGATCTGTTTCCGAAGATCCACAAGCTTAAGCCGCGATTGCTCAAGCTTAAGCTCCAGATCCACGACTTCACGCTGACGATCTGCAGAACGCTCGCCAACCGAACCTAACGTGAGCATTAACTGCTCCCGGTTACTTTCCAGATTGCGCTTGCGTTCCCTCAGCACTTCACCGTAACCTTCGCTCTTCTCAAATGCTTCGCTATAACGCAGCAATTGCTCTTGCTGCTTCTCGATCTGTGCTTCGAGTGTGCGCAGTTCAGAGCGCCCGCTCTCCAGCTTGGCATCATGAGCCGAAACCACAGTAGACAGCTCCAGCTGCTCGTCCTTCAACGTTTCAAGCTTTGCGTTACCTTCCTGCCAAGCGGTATGAATGCCTTCAATCTGATGTACGTATACTGAAATTTCCTGATGTTTTAATTGTTCACGAAGTTCCTTAAAGCGGATAGCTTTCTCGGACTGATCCTTAAGTGGCCCAATCTGATCCTCAAGCTCACTGATCAAATCATGAATACGAAGCAGGTTCTGCTCGGTATCATCCAGCTTTCGACTTGCGTCTTTCTTGCGCGATTTATATTTTACAATACCTGATGCTTCTTCAAAGATGCCTCGCCGATCTTCGGAACGAGTACTTAGAATTTCTTCAATCCTACCCTGCCCGATAATCGAATACGCTTCACGTCCGATACCGGTATCCATAAACAGCTCTGTGATATCCTTCAGACGGCAGGACTGCTTATTAATTAAATATTCACTATCTCCACTGCGGTGGACTCTCCGAGTCACTGTAACTTCGCTGAAATCCAGCGGAAGTGTGTGATCTTCATTATCAAGCGTAAGTGATACTTCGCCATAATTCACGGCTTTACGCGCATCACTTCCAGCAAAAATGATATCCTCCATCTTGCCGCCACGCAGTGATTTAGCACTCTGTTCGCCGAGTACCCAGCGTATGCCGTCAGAAATATTACTTTTGCCGCTTCCGTTCGGGCCAACTACAGCCGTTATACCGCGCACAAACTCCATTTCTGTTTTGTCGGCAAATGATTTAAAACCAGCTAATTCTATCCGTTTCAAAAACATACTTGCCAATCACCTCTGACCCATTATACCATAGCGTTTGTACCCTAAAAAACCATTAAGATCTACCTTATCCTTATTCTATCCTTCACGCTTAAACGCCTTCCGCTTACCTTCTCTATTAGGACGGCAAATGTTTAAACGAGAAATAGAAGGATACTTTGTAACGCGGAACATATAAGTTCTTATATTGTCGAAAAAGAGCAGCAACGGTCTGAGCTCCGCCTAAACGCCGGTATTCAGACCTTTGCTGCTCTCCTCCGCTTGTCCCCTTGATGCAAAACTCAGGCACCGTCCTCTTTCAGATGCAAAAGTGCTGCTGCTGCCGCCTGCTGCTCCGCTTCCTTCTTGGACCGGCCGCTTCCTTTACCAAGTGAACGGTTAGCCATATACACCTCTGAGACGAATTCACGCTCATGTGCGGGTCCCCGTTCTTCTATAATTCGATATTCCAATGTACCCATATTGTGCTGCTGAATTAGCTCTTGCAGTTCCGTCTTATAATCGGTCATCTGCATTTGCAATTTCCCATCCGTCTCCACAAGAGGAAATACGTGATTATCAAGAAAACTCCGCACCGTTTCCAGTCCTTGGTCGAGATAAAGCGCTCCCACGAAGGATTCGAATACATCAGCCAGCAGGGCCGGGCGAGTACGTCCGCCCGTAAGTTCTTCCCCTTTGCCCAACAGTACATAACGGCCAAAACCTAAACTCTCCGCAAATTTGACCAGTGAAGGCTCGCATACAATAGCGGCCCGCAGCTTGGTCAACTCTCCCTCAGGTCGGTCTGGCAATAGATTGTACAAATATTCAGAAACCGTTAACTCCAGAACTGCATCCCCAAGAAATTCGAGACGCTCATTGTCCTGATGCTGATTGAAACGGTGTTCATTCACATAGGATGCATGGGTAAAGGCCTGCTTCAGAAGCACAGAATCGTGAAATTGGATTTGAAGTTGCTGTTGTAACTGCTTCAGTTCTCCTTTCACCGCACTGTCCCCTTACTAATTATATTTTTTTAGAATAACTGTTGCGTTATGTCCCCCGAAGCCGAATGAATTCGACATTACAATATCAAGATCAGCTTTACGAGGCACATTTGGTACATAATCCAAATCACATTCCGGGTCTTGGTTGTCCAAATTAATCGTTGGCGCTATCATCCCTTTTTGCAAAGAAAGGCCACAGATAATAGCTTCTACTCCACCAGCAGCACCCAGAAGGTGACCTGTCATGGATTTCGTCGAACTAATTGCCACTTTATAGGCATGGTCACCCAATGCTTTCTTAACAGCAGCAGTTTCTGATCTATCTCCTACAGGCGTTGAAGTACCATGAGCATTGATGTAATCAATATCTTCAGGAGAGATACCAGCATCCCGGATTGCCATCTTCATGCAGCGAGCTGCACCATCTGGATCAGGCTCAGTCATATGATGAGCATCTGCGCTTAGACCATAACCGATAACCTCAGCATAGATCTTCGCTCCACGTTTCTCAGCATGTTCGAGTGATTCCAGAATAAGAATCCCGGCACCTTCACCCATAACAAAACCATCGCGATCCACATCAAACGGACGACTTGCCTTCTCAGGCTCATCATTGCGAGTGGACATTGCTCTCATAGCACAAAAACCAGCCATACCTGTTGGACGAATGGTCGCTTCAGAACCACCGCAGATCATTGCATCTGCGTCTCCACGTTGAATCAAGCGGAAGGATTCCCCAATGGAGTGACTTCCTGTAGCACAAGCAGTTACTGTCGTCGTATTAGGACCCTTTGCACCAAGGTTAATGGACAACTGCCCAGAACCCATGTTAGCGATCATCATCGGAATGAAGAACGGGCTAACCCGCTTCGGTCCTTTTTCAAGCAACAAGTTATGATTGTCTTCCCAAGTTCCAAGACCGCCAATACCTGATCCTACAGATACCCCTATTCTTTCGGCATCAATATCTTCACCGATCTTAAGTCCGCTATCTCGCAATGCGTCCTCACCGGCAGCCACTGCAAATTGTACAAAACGGTCCATTTTGCGGGCTTCCTTACGACCAAAAAGTGCCTCTGGATCGAAATCTTTAACAGAGGATGCTATTTGCGTAGTATACTCACTGACATCAAAGGTCTCAACCTGTGAAACACCGGATTTGCCGCTCATAAGATTATCCCAGAACGTCTCCAAATCCTTGCCCAATGATGTAACTACGCCCATCCCGGTAACAACCACTCTATGACTCAAACACAATCACCCCATCTATAGGTTGTATACATTATATTCAGAACTTATATACTTTCAATTGCTACTATATGAACAGCGATAACCGCATCATTAACCATCCTGCGGTTCTGTTATATCCCTTATATAGTTGCTCAAGGCAACCTTTGATTCATCTTTAGTGCTCTATAAATGAGGAGAAGTCCCGCCCTAGCAGGAACGGGACTCTCAATCATATGACTCTAGGTATGAGATTGTATGTACTTCACAACTTCACCCACGGTCGTAATCGTCTCTGCATCTTCATCAGAGATTTCCATATCGAATTCATCTTCCAATTCCATAACCAATTCTACTACATCAAGAGAATCAGCACCTAAATCATCTTTGAAAGACGCTTCTAATGTTACCTCAGCTTCATCGGCACCTAAGCGGTCGATGACAATGCGTTTTACACGCTCTAATACATCGGACATCCGGTTCACCTCCTCTTTTGGTATTATACGAGATATGAGTTCAAAATACCATAGAGCGTCAAAAACGCTTTCTTTATCCCTCACATTTCAGCATTAAAACAGTGTAATTTCTCCTTGACGGAGAGTTACATATACATCCCGCCATCCACGTGTAGTGTCTGGCCGGTCATATACGCAGCGCCTTCAGAGGCCAGGAAGACTACAGCCATAGCAATCTCTTCAGGACGCCCCAGACGAGCAAGTGGAATGCCCTTCTCAAGCTCACTGCGCACTTCCTCAGAGAGCTCACGCGTCATATCTGTATCAATGAAGCCAGGAGCGATACAGTTCACCGTGATCCCCCGTGAGGAAAGCTCACGAGCCGATGCCTTCGTTAAACCGATGACACCTGCCTTAGCTGCGGAGTAATTAGCTTGTCCAGGATTTCCTGTTACACCTACTACGGAAGAAATATTGATAATTCGCCCGTAGCGTTGCTTCATCATAGGGCGTGTAGCTGCCTTTAGGCAGTTAAACACCCCTTTTAGATTCGTTTCGATCACTTGATCGAACTCTTCTTCTTTCATGCGCATAATCAGGTTGTCCCTGGTAATGCCGGCATTATTGACAACAATGTCAATACGTCCCCAGGTATTCAGAACCTCTTTGACAAGGTTCTCGGCCTGTTCACTATTGCCGACATCGCCACGAACGGCAATACCCTCCGAGCCAAGCTCGACAATCCGAGCCACGGTCTCTTGTGCGGCTGCTTCACTGCCCGCATAGTTCACGGCCACCTTCACGCCATGTTCCGCGAGAGCAAGTGCAATACTGCGGCCGATGCCGCGAGAGCCACCAGTTACAAGGGCCGTTTGACCCCGCAATGCTGAGAACATCATTTATTCCCCTTTCGATCATATTGCTATTGATAAACAATGTTTGAACGTATCTTACAAGACAGCTTGCACACTTTCAAGCGTGTTAATGTTGATTACTTTGACCGTTTTGTCTATTTTGCGGATCAGACCTGCCAGAACACTGCCAGAACCAATTTCCACAAAAGTATCCACACCATCAGCAATCAGCCATTCAATACTATCTTGCCAGAGCACAGGGGAGTACACCTGGCGAACAAGCAGTTCACGGATTTCTTCAGGATCCGTTACAGGTGCTGCGGTAACATTGACAATAACAGGTACAGCCGGAGCATTAAAAGTAACACTCTTCAGCTCGTCTGCCAAGCGGTCTGCCGCAGCCTTCATCATCGAAGAGTGAAAAGGTCCACTTACTTCCAGCGGAATAGCCCGCTTTCCGCCTGCTTCCTTAACACGCTGCACAACACCGTTAACCCCGGCCTGTGAACCAGAAACAACAATCTGTCCCGGGCAGTTCACATTCGCCAGTTCTACCACGCCGCTCTCCTCGGATACGCTCCGGCATAATTCTGCCAGAGCATCCCGCTCCGCACCAAGCACTGCAGCCATAGCTCCCTGTCCACCTGGAACAGCTTCCTCCATAAAACGACCGCGTAAACGCACGAGTCTTACAGCATCTTCATAGGACAATACGCCTGCCGCAACCAGTGCGCTGTATTCTCCAAGGCTATGACCAGCTACATAATCCGGTTTCATCCCTTGATCACGTAATGCTTCCAGATAAGCCACACTTGCTGTTAGCAGAGCTGGTTGCGTATTTACGGTCTGTTTCAAATCACTGTCAGGTCCTTCAAAAATCAGCTGGCTCAGTGGAAATCCGAGCACCTCATCACCTTTTTCGAATACCGCGCGGCTGTGCGGAAGAGCTTCATATACATCTCTACCCATTCCAACTGCCTGTGCACCCTGACCGGGAAAGACAAATGCGATTTTACTCATAAGTAAGAACTCCTTCCTCTATTACCAGATCAATACGGACGCGCCCCAAGTCAAGCCACCGCCGAATCCAACCATCAGAACCGTGTCGCCTTCCTTCATGCGTCCTTCTTCCGCCGCTTCCACTAGAGCTAGAGGAATAGAAGCTGCTGATGTATTAGCATATTTATCAACATTAATTACACATTTCTCCGGTGGCAGGTCAAGCCGCTGCATAGCGGATTGAATGATACGAATATTCGCTTGATGCGGTACGAACAAATCAATATCTTCTTTACCTAATCCGGCTTTAGTTAGCACACGTTCTGTAGCTGAGCCCATAACACGAACAGCAAACTTAAACACTTCACGGCCATTCATATAAATGAAATGTTTCTTGTCTTCAACCGTCTGCTGAGATGCAGGCAAGCGCGAGCCCCCAGCTTCCAGCTTAAGCAAGTTTCCTCCAGAACCTTCAGCCCCCAGATCGAAGGATTGGAAACCGCGTCCCTCTGGAACTTCACCGATGATTACTGCTCCTGCACCATCGCCAAACAGTACACAGGTGTTACGATCCGTATAATCAGTGATGCGGGATAAAGTGTCCGCACCAATTATGAGTGCATTATTGTACATTCCGTTCTGAATAAAGCCAACCGCAGTAGCTAGGCTGTATACAAAACCAGAGCAGGCTGCTGACAAGTCAAATGCCGCAGCACCTTTAGCTCCAAGTTTATCCTGCAAAATGCAGGCTGTGGAAGGGAAGGAGCTATCAGGGGTTACCGTTGCAATAATAATAAGATCCAAATCTTCGGCTTTCATGCCTGCAGAATCCAAAGCTTTAAGTGCAGCTTCATAGGCTAAATCAGAAGTTGCCTCATGTGGTGCAGCGATATGTCTTTCACGGATCCCTGTCCGACTGACGATCCATTCATCGTTAGTCTCCACTATTTTTTCTAGATCACTGTTTGTTAAAATTTTCTCAGGTACATATTTACCCGTACCGATAATCCCAACCGGCCGCAATTGTTTCATTTCGTCACTCACTTCCCGCTAATTTCCTTGGATATACTTGGCACAAGATCGGCTTGCAGAGCAATCCGCGCTTGTCTTACCGCATTTTTAACCGCATTTCCGTCTGAAGATCCGTGCCCTTTAACTACCAACCCGCTAAGACCAAGCAGCGGTGCACCGCCATGCTCTTTGTAATCCATCTTGCCCTTCAGGGCTCTAAGCTCCGGCATCAGCATAGCCGCTCCAAGCTTAGTCTTCAGAGAACGGCTGAATTGCTCCTTCAGTAAAGCGAACAATGCACCCGCTGTACCCTCAAGCGACTTCAACAGGATATTACCAGCAAATCCATCGCAGACAAGCACATCGCAGTTTCCTGTCAGTACGTCGCGTGCCTCAACATTACCGATAAAATGAATGCCCGGCAAGTTCTCCAGCAGTGGATAGGCTTCTTTGGTCAGTTCGTTGCCTTTCCCAGGCTCCGTCCCTACATTTAGAAGTCCAACCCGCGGCTTAGCAATGCCATGCACTTTATTCCGATAAATGCTGCCCATCAGCGCATATTGCACCAGATGTTCAGGCTTCGCATCCATGTTAGCGCCAAGATCAAGCGCAAGCACGCCAACATCATCCAGCGTCGGAATCATAGGTGCCAGCGCTGGACGTTCAATCCCCTGCATACGGCCTACTACTAGTAACCCTGTAGTCATAAGCGCCCCCGTGTTACCTGACGAAATCATAGCATCTGCTTCGCCCTCACGCACCATACGTCCAGCTACAACCATGGATGAATCTTTTTTGCGGCGAACCGCCTTAACCGGCTCTTCATCAGAACCAATAACATCTCCTGCATGCCGCACACTCAGGTTGGATGGCTTGTCCTTCAGCAGTGGCTCTAGTCTGGCTTCGTCACCTACGAGCACAATCTGCGTATCTTTCCATTCCGCGGCCGCGGACAACGCCCCCTCGACATTACATTCAGGAGCGTTGTCCCCGCCCATGGCATCAATGGCGATCAGCACTACGGTTACCCCCTTCACTATACTCTTCATTAGCGGAACGATACACTATAAAGTGGCCTTGAAATACCAATTCTTCTCCGACATAGGTGAATACGTCCACCTCTGCTTTGCCGCCTCTGCCTGCAAGTGACCGCACTTGAGCTTTAGCAATGCACTTCTCACCAAGCAGAACCATACGAACAAACCGTATGTCGGCTGAAGCAGTCAAGGCAATTTCATCGTTAATCACAGCAACCGCAAGCGAGTTGGCTTGAGCAAACACGTAGTGGCCACGGGCGATCCCATTTCTGGAAAAGACATGATCCTCACGAATTTCAAAGATCGAAATCCCGCTCTTATCGAGCTGTAAATCCACAATATCTCCGATCACTTCATCCGCAGGCAAAGAACGCACCTGATCATAGGAATGCTCTGCCATTTGTTTCATTCTTTCACGCAGTTCTGGTATTCCCAGCTCCATCCGGTCTAACCGAATCGTCTGAATGCTCACCTTCAGCTGACGGGTCAACTCCCGATCAGTTACAAAAGGATTGCCTGCAATTATATGTAGCAGCTGTTGCTGACGTTCTTTCTTGGACATCCGCTCGATAGCGGCTCACCTCCTGGCACATGCCAAGCGTAAACGCCTTCGTCGCCCTAATAAGGACGGTAAGCGTTTAAGCGAGAAATATAAGACATAAAGTATAGGTGTATAACTTATACTTCCTTATATTTTAAAGAAAGCATCCGGCCGCTTGAATGGCCGCTGTTATATTAGGTCAAACAATCATAAACATTATTTAGAACCAGGTACTAATATGTAGTATAAAGCATGCCGCAGCAAAAATAAAGCATTGACTTCTGAGCGGAACATAAAGTATAGGTACAAACCTTATCTTTATTAGATTTGGACAAAAAAATAGTACCTCACCGAAGTGAAGTACTACTTATTTTTGAAACTATTGTTTGATGATTTCTCTTGCTTTGTAAGTTCCGCAAACTTTGCATACGTGGTGAGCTAGTTTCAACTCTCCGCATTGTTCACATTTCACCATGCCCGGCACAACCAACTTAAAGTGGGTGCGACGTTTGTCACGGCGTGTTTTAGACGTTCTACGTTGTGGTACTGCCATGTGTTCCACCTCCTCGTGATATTTCTGTCAGCCTGCTCCTCAGAGCAGGATGTGTTTTGTTGTAATGTTTCATTTGAAAAAGTCTTTCAACCCAGCGAGTCGAGGATCGATCACTGTGTTGTCGCAACTGCAGGTGCCTTCGTTCAAGTTCTGTCCGCATTTCTGACAAAGACCAAGACAGTCTGCCTTGCACAATACCGAATCCGGTAAGTGCAGTACGAAATTTTCTTCCACATACGGGATAAGATCCACAACCTCATCCTTGACGTAAATGAGTTCCTCATCTTCGTCATCATCTGGAAGAACTGGCTGCTTAAGCCACTTGAAAGTCTCAGCAAAAGGAATGTTCAAATCACTTTTGACCTCCGTGAGACAACGTGAACATAACATGTCCACATCTCCACTCAGTTTCCCCACCACGTTCACACAATCGGTTCCCGCGGGCAGCGCTTTAAGGTCTACTGAGAGCGGAGCAACAGTTAGAATATCCTTGCGCCCTTTGACTACCTCGCTGACATCCACAACATCGTGAATATGTAACGGTTCGTCGGCATTCGCTAATTTGCGAAAGTGAATCTGCATACTTATCACTCCCAAACAAACAAAATTTATTATACCTAGTATTCTATACCTTTGTCAACCATTTTCCCTTTATATTGTTTCAGAAAATGCGGTGAATTATGATATAACTATTAGTGTAAATCAAAAGATCAGCTTGTGCTAACAGTATCTCTAGAAATCTACCCTACTAAACTCAATAAATATACCTTACTTATCGGAGGGAAGCCACAGTGACAACGGTTGGAATCATCGCAGAATACAATCCCTTACATAACGGACACGTGCATCACTTCACGGAAGCCAAAAGACTTTCCGGCGCAGAGCGCACCATCATCGTCATGAGTGGTCCCTTTACCCAGCGCGGCGAGCCGGCGGCGGTAAGCAAGCAAGCCCGGACAGAGATGGCGCTGCATATGGGCGCCGACCTCGTCATTGAGCTGCCGGTGGCTTATGCCGTCCAGCCAGCCGAGTGGTTCGCGTTCGGAGCAGTTGCACTGCTGGAAGCGACCGGGGTCGTGGACAGCTTGTGCTTCGGCTCCGAAGCCGGCACTTTGGGCTCGCTGCTCCCGCTGGCCAGATATCTGGCTGAGGAAAGCAGCGAGCTTCAGAGTGAGATCCGCCGCCGCATGGCGCTCGGAGCGAGCTTCCCCGCCGCGTACAGCGCAGCGGCGGCGGTGGCCTTTGAAGGGACTCTCCCGGAAACGGAGAGTCCCGGAGATGCAGGCGAGCTGCTGCGCCAGCCGAATAACAGCCTTGGTCTGCATTATCTTATCGCCTTGCAGCGGCTGCATAGCAAGATAATGCCACTAACCGTTCCGCGCACAGCAGCAGGCTTCCATGACCCATTACAAGCCGACTCTTCTATTGCAAGTGCGACGGCCATCCGCAAGCTGCTGCAAGAAGGCGGATCTCCTGCTGCTTATATGCCGGATTATAGCGTGTCCATTTTGGAAAGAGAGCATGCAGCCGGAAGGGGCCCTCTGAGCTTGGAGAGCTTCAGTATCCCGCTTCGCCATCTGCTGACCACCCATACTGCTGCCGAGTTACGAACGATCCATGATATGAATGAAGGCTTGGAGAACCGAATACTGCGGCTTTTGCCTGAGTTGGAGCAATTCTCTGTTTCAGGCCTGCTTCACGCCCTTAAGAGCAAGCGCTACACGCATACACGGTTACAGCGTCTGCTGCTACATGTTCTGTTAAATCATTCTAAAAAAGAAATGACCCCTTCCATACTAGCAGAGGGGCCCGGATATATCCGCATTCTTGGTTTTAGAGAAAGTGGACGAGCACTGCTTAAAGAGATGAAACAAAAAGCTACGTTGCCCATCGTCACGCGCCCGTCCCTTTGTTCCCATCCGCAGCTTGAGCGAGATCTTCAAGCCGCTTCCGCTTTCACGGGAGCTTTTAAGGAACCCCGCAGACTGGATATGTACCGCGATTATTTGGAACCTCCGGTCATGGTTTGACCGGCAGTTCCTCCATATACTTCAGCGCCTCATCCAGCGTAGATACAGGCACCAGCTTCATAGATGTGCCGATTTTATCAGCTTTTGCTTTGGCTTCGTCATAATTCTTAACAGGCACGAAAAAAATCTCCGCCCCTTCTCGATCCGCAGCCACGATCTTGTGTTTCACTCCACCGATAGCACCTACCACACCCTCGGCGTTAATCGTACCCGTCCCTGCAACTCTATGGCCTTTAGTTAAATCACCAGAAGTAAGGCGATTGTAAATTTCCATAGTGAACATTAGCCCTGCTGAAGGTCCGCCAACATTTGTATCTACAAAGCTGACAGCTTTCCCTGCTTCTTTTGGTTTTACTTTTTGAACAGCGGCAATAGTGACTCCAAAGCCAGGTCGAACGGCAGCGCCCTCTTTATCCTTTATTTCAACCAGCGTCACTTGTTCTTTTACTTCCTTGCCATTTCTTTGCAAAACAACAGCGACTTGATCTCCGATTTTTTTAGAGGAGAGCAGTTTAGACAGTGCTTCAGGATCGGGCACTTTTTGTCCCTCTACGCTAATGATTTTATCACCCGGCAGAAATTGTCCTTTATTACTTTCTACAGGAACCGAAAAAACGTAGAGATAATCCACTACATCCTCATATGGAATTCCCGCCGCATGATAAGCGGCCTGAACAGAATAAGACTGTGAGCTATTCATATAAAAAACCTGCTCCGCAGCATATTCGTCTTCTGATTTATCCCCTAGCCGGGTTTCTTTTCGCACAACCTCTGAATTGGAATTAAAAGCAGAGGCGACCAATAAGGCCACATTAGCATAACTAGCAGACACCGTAGTCATCATAAACGTTCCTTCTTCAGCCGGATCGGCATTCTCCACCTTAATCATAGGGGCAACTTCAGATGCACTGCCTGGCTGATATACAATGTACGGGGTGTTCATAAAGACAAATACATACGCGATAACTACAAACGTAAACAGATAAGCTGTGGCGCGGAAACCCGGCCGATGCTTCAGTTGCTTCACTGCTCTTCCCTTCTTTCCCGCGGCACATTTAGGATATGAATGATCGAACTTCATTACCGCTTCGACTAGTGGTTTGGCATGATGGTTGTCTACTCTGCATAAATTGATAACACATCGTCCATGCCTTAAGTTATGAAGAGGTGATCTGAGAAATGAAAAATATTCAAATACGCCGACTAGCTACACGCTCCACACCATTTATACCCGGGATTATGGCAATCCTGACCGCCATTGCGATTATTATCTCACCGGAAAGCTCCTTTGAGGCTTCACTCCAAGGATTGAAGCTTTGGTGGACACTCGTATTCCCTGCCCTGCTTCCCTTCCTGATGCTGTCAGAAATGCTTACTGCTTCGGGCTTCGTTCATGGTTTTGGAGTACTTCTGGAGCCATTAATGAAAAAGGTCTTTCGTCTGCCTGGTGCCAGCGGCTGGACCTTGGCACTCGGAATCACAGCCGGATTCCCCGGTGGAGCTGGAGGGGTCATGCAGCTACATAAGCAGAACAGCATCTCTGACAAGGAAGCCGCCCGGCTTGCTGCACTTACACACTTCGCCAGCCCGGTAACCATGCTTATAGTAATTGGCATAGCTTTTCTACACAGTACTTCAGCAGGTTATTTTCTGCTGGCCATCCACTGGATCTCTGGACTTCTAGCCAGCTACACCGATGCTCTATTAAAGGGGCGGTCAGCGAACACGAAACCAGTTGATAAGATCTCCGCGGACACCAAACAATCTTCTTTATATAGTCGCGTTCAGCTTGCAGCAACAGATGCCAGAGCAAAAGACGGACGCAGCTTCGGCAAGCTTCTCGGCGAGTCCGTCGCTAATGCCGTGCAAAGTCTGATGGTCGTGGGCGGTTACATGATTATGTTCGCTGTAGTCATCAATATTATCACTACTGTGCTTCCCGCATTGCCAGCTGCTCTGCCTGCAAGCTTGCTGGAAATTCATTTAGGTGCCGACGCAATCAGCAAAGGGCTAGCAAGCATAGGAACAGGACCTTCTAGTATGCTTGGGATAGCTTTATTGTCTGCTGCACTGGGCTGGAGCGGACTCTGTGCGCAACTACAGGTGCTGACCATGCTCAAACAAGCCAGAGTCAGATTTCTACCCTACGCTACGGTTCGTCTGATGCATGGATTTTATGCTTTTCTGTTAACTTTATTGCTCTGGAAACCATTGCTGGCTATCCCTAAAGCTACTTTACCAGCACTTGCAGACTCACGCCCGACTCCAAGCGGGACCATTAATGTAACGGATATATGGAGCTCTTTCCCACAGCTGCTAAGTCTGCAAGCCCTTCTGCTCATCATCCTGTTGGGATTATCTGCTGGAACTTATCTGGTAAGTACTATTCGCCACCGGCTCGGTTAAATTTACGCTTCATCGCTTGTTCAACCTCAGGCGTCACAAAATCAGTCACATTCCCGCCGAAATGGGCGATTTCTTTAACAACACTGGAACTTAAGTAGGAATATTTCGGATTAGTCATCATAAAAATCGTTTCCGCATCGGGATCCAGGCTATGGTTGATCGATGCGTTTTGCAGCTCATATTCAAAGTCTGTAACGGTACGGATACCCCGAACAATGACCTGAGCATCTTTTTGGCGAACATAATTCACTAACAGATCACGGAAGCTGTCAATTTCCACATTGGGAATATCAGCAGTCGCCTGTCTTAATAGCTCTGTCCGTTCATCAACAGTAAACAGCGGGTTTTTACTCAAATTATTAAGCACCGTTACAATCAAACGGTCGAATTGCTTGGATGCGCGCCGAATAATATCCATATGTCCCATAGTCACGGGATCAAAGGTACCTGGATAAATGGCAACACGTTCTTTTCTAATTTGCTGACTCATTCTCTACCTCCTCACCAGCTTCACTTTCCTCTGCAGGATTTGCTTCATACTGGTAAATAGAAATTGTCGTTTCTCCGTATACGGCCTGACGCAGCCTATAAAATCCTGGAATGTCTTCAGGATAGGCATAACTTGATTCATGCTCCAGAACAATAATTGCGTCCTCTTGCAGCATTCCTTTTTCAACCATCATAAGCATAAGCTCATCCCCGTGCTTCAAGCGATAGGGAGGATCCAAAAAGACCAAATCAAAAATTTTCCCCCGCTTCTCCAACGCACTTAGCGCCCTTCCAGCTTCATTACGGTACACCTGTGCCTGTTCTTCCAGCTTGGTAGCCTTCAGATTGGCGCGGATCGTGTCGATACTTTTAGGCTCCATATCAACAAATACGCCGCTTTCCATCCCTCTGCTTAAGGCTTCGATCCCCAAACCGCCAGTACCGGCGAACAAATCCAGCACCGCTCCACCTTCGAAATATGGGCCTATCATGCTAAATACAGCTTCCTTCACCTTATCGGTCGTAGGCCTTGTCCCACTTCCCGGAACACTCTTCAGTGGCCTTCCTTTTGCACTTCCCGATACCACTCTCACTGTTATTCACCCGCTCTATATCTCTGTTTGTTATGCCCAAAAGGGCATAAGTCCACGCCTATCGTAACACATTTGCGCGATGAAATAAAAAATTTGTCTAGATGTGAAATAAGAAGGCGAAACAGCTTATTCAGAGAAATAAGTTATCTTAATGTATAAGATTGGACTTCCAGGGACATCATGTAATTATCGACACCACAAATGTCGTAGACAACCGCGGAGCAGGCTTACGTTTCCCCATAAGCTCTTCGTCCGGTTTCTCCTCTCCCATGAAAGGGGCCCTAGAGATAGGGCCCCGAATTTATGTTCATGAATCCTTATAGATAAAGGATTTCCTGATTGATATCATTCTTATTAACTACTTAAAAAGATCTACTGTTGACGAATTGTTGACGTTTTTTTATTTCTACTTCATAATAAATGTCTTAAAGCCGATGCTTCAGTTACTCCACTTCTATAAGAAGTTTTTACTGCTTCCAGTACACTATTTAAAAAATAGTTTTCCAATTCATTACGTAGGACTGGTTCTACTGATTGAAGAAGCATAACAAACTGTTGATAGTCATCATTCGTTTCACCTTTTAAAACTACCTCCACGATCTCTTCGGTTCTCTTTTCAATAACTGGCTCTAAAAATTCTATGATATCCATTAAGTTCATCCTCTCAGATTTACATGCTGCATTTCTGGTGTTTTATCTTTGTCAATAACTTTTCGAAAAGAGAATCAAGTATAATAATTGTTATTTAATTGTGCTATGCTATTAGTGAAAATTGATTTTTTAAGATTAGGGGGTGTCTGCCAGGACCCGCCCTTTATCTTTTTTATGTAACTGTGATATAATTCCAACGATATTCATCACCTCTCTTTGATAACAAAATAGGAGGTTGTTATGGCGCTTCTGATTCAAGGGAAGTGCCTACTGCGTACGCTCCGAGAATCTGCTCGACTAACACAAGCGGATTTGTCTAAAAATCTCAGAACGTTTTACGGAGTATCCATTTCAGTTAGTCACTTATCGCGTATCGAACGAAGCGAACGGCCAATGAACACAATACAAATGCGTGCCGTTTGCTTAGCTCTTAAATGTGAAGAAGCTGAACTCTATGAATGGATATTGCAGTAGGTCGGAGTGATTCACGCTCCTCCCGAACGAAGAAATAGCCCATAGCACGCAACCAAGTAAAAGGTCAATACTGTTTCATAGCGCGAATATACTTATATTAAAAACCAAATTGTGTATTTTGTATATTGCAAATGGCTGGACAGATTGCATATACGAACATGAGTTTTTAACTTTACATTTTATGAATATTGTGGTAATAAAAAAAGAGCCTTTAATAAAGACTCTCACTTGCCGTAATAATTATATTAGGATTGACTAACATCAAACTTTCTGCAACCTCTTTAAAGCGGTATCTTGCAATCATACAGCGTTTTGATTTACTCGTGAAATCTTTTTCGAAATACGCTATTTTTAAAGTTTTATCTAGCACTTCTATTTTTTCCAAATTCACACAATTACTTCTGTCAGCAATTCCAAATCTGTACCCACTGTTATTTAAAGTTTTATTCCAATATTTTAGAGTTCCTACTGTAAAATAAATTTCCTCTGCAGTATGGACAGCGACTTTATCTGAACTCATAGCAAAATCCAACATTAGTATACTATCAACATCTATATTGTTTAATCCAGATTCTCCCTCTGGATCACGAGTTACGGATAGTTTCAGCACACCTATCACCTACTTCTCTATTTTAGCAACTCCTCCGGCACTTCTCCATTATACACGTACCAAGCACTTGCCGTGCTTACTGAAGATAAAGCTACAATTCCAAGAAGAGCAGCCACGTTTACCAGCGCCTTACGTTTAACACTTGCCATTATTTTTTTCATTTGTTATCACCTCCTTTCATGTGAATTAAAGAGATACTTTGCGCGAGGAATGCAGCGCCGATTACTGGTGAAGCTATTAAAAAATTAGACGATACGATCATCAATGATACAATCTTTAAAGCAGGATAGTAATTTTTAGGGATTCGGGATTGTTTCTCGATATTCGACGGCGCAAATAACCCCACAAGAATAAAGCTTACAATACCCAATGTCATGATCGTCCAATATTCAAAGTCAGCAAGGGAAATTGAAGTAATCAATACAGTCGAAAACAGAACACATTTCATTCCGGACCGCATGTGATACCCACCAGACGCCTGTCGTAAGAAAGGAAAAACAGTAAGTGCTATCGTTACCTCTAGTGTTCTTCCCGTTAATGTTGATATCAGTAACGATAGGACGATTATCATTAACGCATTTATAATGATTGAAAGTGCATATTTCATCACAGTAATTGTAATAGGGCTATCGGGGACACTCTTCTTTATTCCTTGAGCGATTCTCAAGGAGAGAAAATCAATCATTTATCCTTCTCCTTTTTAACTGCGTAATAAGCGAAGAAGATAAATGCGATGGATACAGAGATAACATCAATTAATGTGTTGCCTCTGTATAGAAGCCAGATCGTTAGTAATAGTGCACAGCCGATAAGTGTGTATACATAGATAGCCTCACGTTTTAGTCTTAACTTTTCAAAGTCAAAAGTGAACCCTCCACCTAGCATATAAAAAACACGAGCTCCACCTATGCCTAATACACTGCTGATTGTTTGCAACAAATACCCTTTTTCGGGATGTAATGTCAATTCATTTACGGATAAATATCCAAATGATACTTGGACTAGAGCGACTTGCAGGAGTACGTAAGCAAAATAACCCATTACAGATATAACAGCAGACCAGACCAGTGGGATTCGCATCACAACTGTAAATAGCAAGACAAACAGTAGAATATTGATAAAGGGTACAATTGCGGTTAACTGTAGGTCTTCTCTAAAAAAGAAACTCTGTAAATCCATTAACAAGATTATGAATAATGCTGGGAATATGATTTCCGTTGGTTTCAATCTAAATAAAGCACAAATAATAAAATAGATAGCTATAAACTCTAATGTTGAGAAAAACACAAACCCCACTGGCTCCCACGACAAAACACAACACCGCCTGTCATAATTTTCATTCATTAGGTTAATTATATAACCCTACCAGGTACTGAGTATACTACTTATTTACTACGTAATAGGTCTATCAGGCGGCATTATCTTAATACCCTTTCACCAACCTTCCTGAGCGTCTAAGCCAATCCATCTTAACCAGAAGATCCATTTCCCAATTAGTATCATGTGTAGATCTAGCTTGGATAAGTTGATTATTGAGAGTATTGTAATCCCAACAATACTTTGCGTTCTCATGGAGACAATGCTGCAACTCTATAGCTAGTTCCTCACTTAATGGTCCCTTCAAGTTCTCATGAAAAATTTCAGCTAATCTTTGGTGAGCTGCCAACATATCTATCACTCCTATGCATGTGAGGACGCGCGCTGCCCTCTTATGACGGATACCGCGACCATCCCGGCATAATTGATCCGGTAGGTTTCGACCAGTCCCGCAGCTGGTCCAAGGCGCTCTCAGCGCTCATCAGGCGGATATTGTATGAGTTCGTTGTGAAGTGTATCAAGTGCATCCAAGACGATTTTCACATTTCTTATTTTAGAAAATGGTGAATGTTTGGCATGAATTTCATTTCGTATAATTCCTATTGCAGTTGCATAATGAGATCCGTCTGATTCTCGCAAAAACTTGAGTACAAAGTTAGGGTCAATTTTCATGTCAGTCCTCCTATATAGGGGTAGTATCCCCGCGTTATTTGCCTACCAGCACACCCAGCGCTTTCAGCTGCCGCCGATATCCGTTACCGCGACCAACCAGGTCGATAACATCAGCATCCAGTTCCGTCTTTCCTGCTGCCTTGTAACGAGCAGCCAATTCCATGCAGTTCGTAAAGAGTTCCAGCAGTAGTGCGATTTCGCGACCATTTAACTCTTGTTCAGTGCGAGTTTGCTTCATCCCTTATCCCTCCCGCGTATACCCGCCGGAAATGTCGTTGTTCTTGTTCTATATGTTAAATATACATTCAACTACATTCAATTGCAAGATGTTTTTTTGAAATCAATTGCATTCAATTGCATTTTACTCTAATATGTTATGAAAGGAGTTGTTTTTATATGGACAAGCCAGGAAACCGAGGGCTAGTGAATAGGAAAGCCTTCTCGAATTCATTAAGAAATGATCTTTCTCAAGCTTTTAACGAACTTCATAAAGAAACCGAGATACCAAAGTCGAAATTGTTGGATCAGGCAATTGAATTGTTGCTGGAAAAGTATTCAAAGTAGTTTGATTTCATCAAAATTGAATAACAGTTTGGAAGGACTTTGAAGAACAGTGTAGAATAAGTCCCTTGAGCAGAATATACTTAGAATGATGAGGGTAGCATATTATGGATAAATCCAAACCACTTCTTAATTATTTGATCCTTTGTGAAGATGTATCAATCGGAAGAAACCTGTTAGGAGAGGATAAATTAACAATTATCCAACCTCTTAGCAACATCTTGACAGACAACCTTCCTTTAGTAGTTACTTTAGGAATTGTTTTCTCGGTATCTAATTTACTTCCCAGATCTAAATACAACGTTCAGATGAGGATTGTTAATGAACGTGGAACAGAGCTTTCTAGTCAAAGTTATGAAATGCCGGCTGAAATTAATGGTAGCGAAACATCGAGCATTACTTCCGCAGGTGGTATAAAAGACATGGAGTTTGAAGGACCGGGTTTCTACAAATTTGAACTATCATTAGATGGAAACTTTATTGGTGAACAAGTGCTGGAAATAAAAAAGAGGCTCAATTAAATATGGGTAGTTTAATCGATTTCAAAACCCTATCTCAAAATAAAAACAATGAGGCTAATAGTCACTTAATAACATGGAATAATAATTTAAATACACAGGAACATTCATCAAAAGGCGGTGATCATATGGATGAGTCCACAAAACATTTAATCGATCGCATAGACCGTGATTTGAGAGATCACAAACAAGAGGTTCGGGATAGAGATGCTCGTCTTCAAAGTGAGATGCAAGAACGTGAAAACAGATACAGAGAAGACTTATTAGAACAAGAGAAACGGTTTAGACAAGAATCAAAAGAAAGAGAAGAGCGATTCATGTCTGCTATCGAAGGTATGAGGACTGATCTAAAAAGTGACTTCAAGGAAGTGAAGGACGAAGTATCGAGCAATGTCAAACATGTTCAAAGCCTTGTTCGTCAAAATTTCTGGGGGAATATTTCAGCTATATTGGCTATCCTCGGGATTTCCGCCACTATTTGTTTTACTGTTTGGGCAGCTCTTAACGGATAACTATAAAAAGCCTCGTCAGTATAATACTGACGAGGCTTTGTTTATCTAGTAACATCAATAATATCACCTATCTTTATCCATTCCCAATCATCATCACAACGAAACTTAATCTGTCCGAGCTGACGATCCACCCTCATAAGCGTCAAACCGTGTAAGGGTGATCCGTGGATTGTGCTAGTATCTTTATATCTCGTTCACTCAATAAATCCTGTGCACTATGTCTGGCATTACCATACCTCGAAAAAAATTACCAACCAAAACTAACATTTGTTCTCATCTCCAAGTCTACTTTGAGTTCCTATAAATAACTCAATTAAACGGGCTGTGAACTCCTCAGCCATCCTCGTAGCACGTTCTTGTTTTCTAGTAATCCGCCCTAAAACTACTGGCTCGGAATTGTACTGTTTCAACGGAACAGTTACAATCTGTTTTTGATAACTTGAAGGTAAAGAGTGAATGATAAAATCAGGTCCTATCGTAATGGTATCTCCTTTGACAACCATTTGATATAAGGCATCCATATTATTGGTAGTTAGCGCAATTCGATTAGTAGGATGTGCAGATATCAAATTATGAGCAATTGATTCAATATATTCATCTCTATATAGGACAAACACTTCATTTCTTAAATCCTCAGCAGTTACTGCGTTTAAAAACCGTAATGAGGAATTCTTGTTCACGATCAGTACAGCCTTGCCTTGTATCATTGGCATCCAATCAAAAGAAGTTTCCTGTTGCTCAGAACTGTAAGAAATTAAACCCATACTTGCATACCCTTGATTAACGTGATTTAGTACTGTCTGCGTATCTCCCTCTAACATTTGGACATTAAGTAAAGGATATCTTTTAGCGAATTCAATAGTTGTTTGGACAACCTGTGGAACCATTCCTGGTATCGTGGAAATGATAATATTTTCTGAAGCTTCTTCTTTTAAAAAAGATAGTTCTCGTTTCATCATCTCCACACTTTTGAGAATGGATGCAGAATGTTGAAGTATAAGATATCCTTCTTTCGTAGGTGCGATGCCTTTCTTCGTGCGATGAAAGATAACTGTATCTAATTCATCCTCCAGTTGACGTACCGATTGACTAATCGTAGGTACTGTCACATGATGCACACTAGCAGCCTTAGTAAAAGTTCCATGACTGGCAGCTGCAATTAAATACTGTAATTGTGCGATATACATAATTCCCATCCTTAAATATTTTTTTATAAATCTTAATTATTTTTAAATATATTTTATCATAGTGAATTGGTATTATACATATATCAGTTGAACATTTTCAAATGCTATCGTCAATGGAGGTCATGAGGAATGAGGAGTTGGCAGAGTTTTCTTGTCGAACGATTATTTTTACTAAATAAAAAAAAGACCGACACATCCAATTATATTGAACAAAAAAGAATAGCTAATGACACCTCTTATGTAATACCAGCTAAGCTACGGCAAAAATATAATATACTGAAAGATACAAGCTATTTCCGAGACACATTTATTTTAAAATCTGCTTCTCAACCAGAAACACGACAAATTCTATATTTGCATGGTGGAGGATATATCGAACAACCACTATCATGGCATTGGCGTTTTTTATATAAATTAATCCAAAATTTGAATGGAACAATATGTGTTCCTGTGTATCCTAAAGCCCCAAATCATGATTACAAAGAAGCCTTTAAAAAGGTTCTTCCTATTTATAAAGACTTATTAACCAAGGTTCCGCCTGAAAATATTGTACTGATGGGTGACTCCGCAGGTGGCGGCTTTGCACTAGCCCTAGCACAATTTTTATTGAAAAATGATATTTCGCAGCCAGGCAATATTATACTCCTTTCCCCATGGCTAGACATCACACTCAGTCATCCGGATATAGCAACAATGGCGAGAAAGGAACCTATGCTTGATGCAAAACTTTTGATCGAGGTCGGTAAAATTTATGCCGGGGAAGCAGAAACTAGTAATTATTTATTAAGTCCGATGAATGGACCTATACAAGGCTTAGGTAAAATTTCCTTATTTGTAGGTACTCATGAATTATTCCTACCCGATGCTCGAAAATTTAAGGGATTAGCCGAAAAAGAAAAGGTAAAAATCAACTATTTTGAGTATCCCCAAATGAATCACGTGTTCCCTGTATTTCCTATTCCAGAAGCAAAGAAGTCTATGCAACAAATGATAAACATAATAAAGGATACGTAAATTCTACTAGGTAGGATTAACCTCAGAACTCAAACAAATCCCCACCTACCATTTAAGGTTGACGGGGTATTTGTTTATATAAATGCTTATGCCAAAACCATCCTAAACTCAAACTCATTTCTCATGTAATAAGCATCTGCAATTTTAATGCTCACTGGACTCCATTTCTGTACTGAACCCTCACAATCAATTATGCAGCTAGCTAGATCACCACGGCGTTCAAGTATATCCACTTTAGATTGTTTAAGGGCAGCTGTTAGAAATCCAGAGTTTGTCTATAGGCCTTTGTATACATTACTCAACAAGATCCTCCTATGTAATAAATACCTGGCCTCATTTTCTCTGCTTTAAGTATCTCTTAATCAAATAAAACAATACACATCCCAGTAGCACCAAGCCAAATATAGAGATCCATAGAATTGCTGGTTTCCCCACAAAAAAGTATGTATCTCTATACTGATAGTTTTCATTATCCATAAGTATAGATTAATTCATTTGGAACATTATGTATACATACTCTATATACTGGAAAGGCGGCTTTTCCTGAACGCAAAGAGAAGCCCTACCATTAATGGTAGGGCTTCAACTAATCTTCAGAGTTTTGAATAGTATCTCTTCATTGTTTTCTCACTAATAGGATTGTTTGAGTAATCGTCTTCTGCCAAACCTTTTCTAGCCTCAATCCAAGGTTCCTCTTGGTGAGTTAAAGATTCCAAAAATTTTGCATCATGATGACCATAAGCTTCCCAAACTTCATTCAATATACTTTCTTGGTCATCATTAAACCGCGCTTTACTTTTTTCACTTTTGATTGGGTTCCACCCGTAGTTTCTATACTTTGAGAATATCTCAGTATTCACAGGTCCATGCACCCAAGCTTGAAATTCAGCATCAAACAGCCGCTCTTTTTTTGAAGACAAGACTAGATGCCATGATTGCGCGTAATAACATAACTTTTGGAGTTTTAAATGCGTGATAGGTATTCCATCTTTGTATGACCTTTCAATAAAAAAGGACGCTACGTCTTGGATAGTTACCATAGTATCACTCCTTTCTCCATTATATCTAGATTAAAGCATAACGTTCCCATTTTGTATATACAATTATACTTCCCTATTCCTTTTTTTCCCTGATACATTTCCGTTTCTTACTGTTGTTCTGACTTTATTATGTTGTTTGCTTGATTTATATACACTCGTAAAATTAATCACTTCAGCTTTTACGACACTAATAAATTTTAAATCACTTACCACGAGTAATCCATATTTATCCCCTACTTTTAGTATTTTTTTATACAAGTAATTAATATTATTTTGTAATTTAGAAATATTGATATAAGGTTCAATTTGAATGGATTTATCAATAGCTATGTTATAGTATTGAACAAATCGTTGTTGGGAGTAGAGAAGCACAGACATTTTTTCAAAACAATACCTCAATGAACTGTTATTAAAATTAAAAGATGCCGATATATTTGAATTTCTATTATCTTTTAAATATGGATTTTCATGATTTTTATCCCTTACTAAGTTATCCACTGATGTAGCATAGACTTCTTTAATAAATCCACCATTGAAGTTTGAAACAATAAATTTTATTAAAAATCCTGTACATGAATAATGAGACACCTCAACACTCTTCACAAGAGTCTGTATCATCATATAGAGAATACATTCACGTAAGGCCTCATCTTGGTTTGCTGATGTTAATTTTTGTACCGGTATTCTTCTTTGGGTTGTTCTATTAGTTATTGGCATAATTTTTATATTTTTCAATAATGAATGAGCAATATCAGAAAGATCCCTAATGTCATTTTTCTCAACCGCTAAAATGAGTAATTGCTCATAGATCGAATTCACACTGCTTATTTTCTTGTCTTTGCTCTTTTGATTTTCTATTAAGGAATTAAGTTTTCTTAATACTAGACCAAGATTACCTTGTCTATAACACAAGATTGCTAATTCATGAAGTGCGGTGTAATATTCCTGTTCCCCAGATTCCAGTCTAAGAAATACATTAAAGGAGTAATTAGCTTCTTCAAGTCGATGCGAACTTAACAATTTACTAATTAAATTAACTTGGTTTTTAAGTATTGATCGTTGTAATGAAATATATCGCGAATCCATTTTCCCTTGTTTTAAAATTAGTCGCTTTAGTATTTCTGGATTTTCCTCAGTTATTAACTGTAATGCATTTTCCCATTTTATTAATGCTTCATTATAAAAATCAACTGTATTTTTCTCTATACCGAGAAGTAACAATTGAAAGAGAGCATTAATATTATTATTAATTCGTTTATATAACTGATCTTTCTGAAACTCACCTAAAGAATATGGGAGCAGATTCCAACTTTGTTGAATCTCATTTAAAGCGAATCTGAATTGAGAAGATAAATTTAAGTTTGAAAGATGAACTTTAATCGCTTCAACCCCATTTATTATTGCCAATAAACTCAATACAATAAGAAATATTACTCTTCCAGAAAACTCTTCGTTTAATTGTGACAAAGTTATTGATGATGTATTTGAGTAGTAGTAATTCAACGCTCCTCTCAAATGTGTTCCGAAAGCAATCGATAAAACTGAGGTCAAACCATAAACTACAGTCGATCTATTCCAAAAAGAAACGCTACTCATGGCAAGCGCCTTTTGTTCTTTGTAACTGAAGTAAAAAAAAGTTAAACTCAAAGGCAAGGCGATAATTAGTATTTTTGTCAATCTTTCAATTATTGATAAATCAGTGCTAATTGCTTGAGTTAAACTAATTTCACCGTATAGCGAATAAGTGAAATTAAATAAAGGAATATTGATCCCCTTGGCAGAAAACCATAAAAGGAAATGTATTAACGGAGTAATTAAGACAGCAATCCAAGTTTTGCTAAAAAGTCTTTTAGCACTAACTGTAATTAAATCCACGAAATAATTTAACAACAAAAATGCTAAAAGCTTAGTTGTGCCAAAGGACTCACTGAATGATCTCTTATTATTCTTTGTCATTTACTTAACATCCTGACGTATTGGAGTAAACACGGAATAAATTATTCCATATTTACAGTTAATTCTCAAGAACGTTTTTTATTAAATCCCCATCCTCTACTAGAAAGACGGGGATTCTTTTTATTTTACTTATTCTTCACATAGCTTAAGTAAGCATGTTCTATGGCTGATGTTATCTCAACAGAAGAGAAACTAATACCTTTCTTATCTAACTGTTCCTCGACATAGAGAATTGCATTTCCCATTTTCTTTTCCCCATCAGCTTCCCGAAAGAGAGTTTCTGCATACGCAAAAGCTTCAGTTGTTATCTTGTGTAGTAGCTCCCGCTGAGATACGGATAGCTTTGCATCAAACCATGAATTCGCCTTTTGTTGTAGCAGTGCTACTGCCCGTAGAATTACTGTTGCCAATACACCGAAAATAGCCAAAGCAATGGCAGTAATATAGGGTTGAGCTTGATCAATAATTGGTTGCATGGTTATTCAGCCTCCAATCTTGTGATGAGTAATCCAGCTGTATACAAAACCTTAAGCATCCGGTAAAAGTCATAACTTCCACCCGTTGGTGTGTCTACCAATCCCGCATCAAATGCAGCTTGTACAGCATCATTTGCCCAAGTAGGTATTTCAGTTAGACTCGCCTTACTCTCCAGCTTATCTAACCTAATTAAAACATTAGCATTACTCTTTCCTTGCTCTGTTGCAGCTTGTTTAAGTACATCTTTGCTATTAGTAAGCCCAGCCACCACCTCAGACAAAGTTTTAACCTCCGACCGCAGTGCAGTCAGTTCCTTTTTTTCTTCTGCTGACAATTCGTCCGCCTCCTCTTTTAGTCTATCTATAATAGCCGTTGCTTTTGCCATAGCGATCTCTGACGGCTTAGCACCCGCACGTAGTTGTGAGGTTGTCATTCCAAAAGTGATTTGAAAATGTGGTGCATCCTTAATCGAGACAAAATCACCACCCCATTCAAAACCAAGAGCTTTAGCCTCCTGAACTACCTCCGTCCAATCAGCTACCTTGTCACCATCACCGTCACGTTTTAAATCCCATGATACCTGTTTCCCATCTGGTAGTAATAATGCGAAGTCGATGGCTAGTCCAAAGTTATGATAACTGGTCCCGCCCTTGGCATTGGTGACCTTTGGCTTGTCCGGCTGTGCCTTAACGCTCGATAATCCAGCTGCATTAAGCTCTGCTTGCGTCCGTCCCTGAGCAAATAGTCCATTCTGCTCAGCTGTTGTCCGCAACCCCTGAGTTATCAAGATAGGCACTCCCCGAGTGTAACAGCGCTCAATTAAAACTGTCGCAGCAGCCATTACTACCGGGTGCAATCCTATCAATCTCGTAGATGATTTACTCTTTACTTGATCCAGCGTCAGAGACATTAC
Source organism: Paenibacillus sp. FSL H7-0716 (assembly GCF_038002705.1). NCBI lineage: Bacteria > Bacillati > Bacillota > Bacilli > Caryophanales > Paenibacillaceae > Paenibacillus > Paenibacillus sp. FSL H7-0716. Next base: position 35,759 of record NZ_JBBODA010000030.1, on the reverse strand, counting down.
TCATCGTCCCCCTTTCTGTTGGCAGCGCGTTTAACCTTCTTATCCAACTCACTACCTACCCACTTAAGTACTACATCCAAGACTGGCAATGGGAGTGAATCCCCCCAACCTGCCCGAATTGAGTTTGCCGTCATACTCTGTAAAACGTGGTACAAGGTTCCAATGGATAATGCACCAAATATCGCTCCAGGCAACCCAAACACCATATCAAGCAGATGTCCACCTGCGGGTAGTAGCAACATGAAAAACGTACGAAAGACTCCATCAATTCCATATTTACTGGCATATGTGTTATCCTTTTTGGCAGCTCGAATACCAGATAACCAATCCATGATAATAAAAAATAAAAGTGCGACCATGATGGTTACGACAGCGTCCGCCTCCCCGTATAAAAAATCAAATGTTGGAATAAGCACAGCGCCTACTGTTGACGCAGCAATTTGAGATTTAGTCATTACAATTCGCCCCCTTTCTATTGTTTTTCCGAATGTACTGCTGGTTCTAATTTTGAATTTTCTTTTGGTTGCAATGCGCCTAACATTTCACCGACTTTATGATCAACTTGCTGCAAAATCTCAAATTGTCGCCCGGGGTAAAATTCTAATACTGTTATAATCGCTTCAATCAACTCTTCAGCTGGTCTCGTTAGATCAAGTGCTAATTCAAGTTTTTTTATAATTACCAATTCTGTTCCTCCTTCCGGACAAAAGTAAAAGCCCCTCCAAAATATTGGAGAGGCTTTCTTAGTTATAGAATATATTTGTTTATATACTGTAGTACTACGGTTTATTTGTCTTCAAACCTTCAAGATAACTAAAGAATGATGTGATTGCTTCATTAGCTGTTTTTATATCTTCTTTTTCTTTACTGTCTTTAGAACTGATGAATAAATAGTAACTTGTCTCTAATACAACAATCTTTGAATATATACTTTCTTGTTCACCACTCAACCTAGGATTCCTTGAGTAATTGTTATAGTAGTCATTTAATATGGTTTCTTCATCCTCGGTTAATGGAAGAAGATCTTTTGACTTTTCATCGTAAATCCGGACAATTTCGAACGTCTCCTTTTCGAAAAGCTCCACTGAAGATGTTGGGACTGGTTTACTCATTGCTCTTTCATATGCACTTTTCTTAGGATCATTTGTTAAATGGTCTATCACTAAAAATGCGATAAGCAACGCAATTACAGTAGAAGTTAGAATTATGATCTTTTTCTTCATTTCTTACTTGTGCCTTCGAGATCTTTTATTTGAGTTTGTAGTTTCTCTATATCTGCTTTCGCTTGATCAATTAGTTTTTGCTGTTCTGCAATGTGTGCTTTACTTTCCTTAATTCGTTGTTCAATACTAGATATTACCAAAGCGCTTTCTGGTGTTCCGTTGTCGGAAATCTTTGCCTTAACTAAATTTTCCTCTGCAGGTTTTATTTCATTTTCTTGTGTTCCTTTGATATTGAATTCATACCACGCAATATTCTCTTTTAATGTATTAATTTCGCCTGTAATTTTAATTTTAAGATCATACTCCACTCCATCAATCATAACTGAGGAACTTAAATTACCCATGATTATTTTCTTCCCTTCAACAGTCAACTTTGTACCTGTTGCCTCTGCCAACGCTCTAACTGGAGCATAAGCCGATCCGTTAATAACGACAGCTTCGGCTATTTTATTCCCACTCTTCTCGATCGAAAATATACCTTGGACTTTTTGACCCACCAAACCACTTGAAGCAAGTGCAGGCACTGCACCGAATATCAATCCTCCGATAATTATTCCTGAGATGAACTTTTTCAACTAAAACACCCCTTATTAGTAAATATTTCTTATCTGTATTATCGCAATAAAGGGTTAGAAGTTTCAATATAGTTTATGAGGGAATGTTTACTTGTGCAAGAAGAGCTCCTGTGTTGCTAAACATCTTTAAGTTACGACTTGTATTGTCAAATGCAAGATTATATCCCGCTTGACTCTTTTCAGCCTTACTGCCTAACGCAATTTGTAATCCATCTAAAGTTGACTGGAGGTTTTCTATACTGGGAATTTTAAGCCCATATACATTGGCACTTGAAAAATCAACTGAACCAGCAAAGAACACCCGATCTCCAAAGGAAAGAATTTGAAGTGGTCCCTGAGCATATAGAAAGGAAAGATATTCTTCAGCATACATTCCCGCTCTCTCTATTCCACTCGGCGACCAAAAACCAATACCTGAATATTTGTGTAAACCATCGTTTGAGATCGTTACACGCTTAACTCCATTGGAGTCATAGGATCTTAATCCTCCTGAACTCATCTCTACTCTTTCTCCGATCGCACTTGTTCTCAGAAGAGCACCTGTAATAATCCCCCCAACGATTTCTCCACCTGCATAGATTGTCCCTTCAAAACTTCCACCTTTAGCATTAATGGTTCCTTGGAAGGTTCCATCAGCTGCATAAACACTGCCCGAGGAATTAACTACAAATTTGCCATTGCCTACATTGATGGATGACCCTACAATAGCCCCACCAGAAAAGTTAGAATTCGCTATTGAGGCATAGTTTGCTGTCAATTTATTAGCTACCAAGTTGCCAGCCATATCTACTCGAAAAGGCGCTTCGGTGAAGTTTGCGTGTCCTGCTGCTATACCATTAGTATTAATTTGAGTAACGGCATTTCCAGTTCCGATCAACATTGAAACAAAGCTACCAAACTGTCCAATCACAGTTTCAGCTAAGACACCGCCTGCCGTTACAGCAGAACGCACAGTTTGCCATCCATCCGTTGAGATGCCCAATCCCGCCGATGTAAGGCGAACTTGTCGTAATGGATTTGTTTTTTCCCTTGCCAATATCCCGCCATCTTCTGGATAGATAAGTTCAGTTTTCGAGTTATTAATATCTGTAATTACTTGCTTGGCCCCAGCTTCAAAAAGCTCTGTTCGGATGCGTCCGTTAGAATATAAGTTATCTACTAGCTTCTTGCTTTTATCAAGGTCAGCTATGATATCGTCATAGTCTCTTAACATCACATTTGCTATGGTTGCTTGGGCGTGTTTCTCTTTAGTGAAAGGATATTCTGTGAGTTCAGTTATTCTAGCCTTTAAATTCTTCATTTCCATATCTGGATCATAGCAATAGGCGGTATCTCCAAGATTGGGTTTAGGCTCTTCTTTATCAATCTTAAATAAATCCGCACCATCAGCAGTGACTTCAAATGTTGGGATTTCCTTTTCTCTTAAAGTCTTTCGTGATACTTCCAGAAGATCCGAGACACTTTCTATATCTTGTTCGATAATTTCACCATCAAAGTATGGAACTGAATTGCTCGCCCAGGTGGAAGCATAAGGAGAAATTAAATAATTCACTTGTAACACACCATTAACAATTGCCCCAGGCACAACCTCTAGTAGTGCCCTCTCCTCATTTGTTAAGATAGATGCTGATTCACCTATCCATGTTCTACCATCTTTCATTTGACAAAATAAGCGCGTTACAAGCGAACTTGAATCATCCTTAAATTGATCTGAAATAATGTTCTTCTTGATGCGATATTGGAGACCGTTATCTCTGCCGATTCTTTTCTTAAGGTGGATTACAAAGTTATCCGGCTCAATTTCGCATCCATACATCTCCACGATCTTATTTAGTGCTTGAAGACAATTTCCTTGTCCAAAATCTTTTACGTCATGAAGATCGAAAGTATCATCGATTGAAAAGGTGAATCTTCCACCAGTTGCCTCAGTAATTAGATTGGTCAGTCGAGAAATAGGAACACCGTAAGCCTCATCAATATATAAGGAATATGGAAACTTGAAATCTGTTAGTTTAAACATCACATGTGTACACATGATTGAGGCAGTTAATTTACGATCTTCTCTTACTCTGGATCTGCTATTGACAACGTAAAATTGACCCCGTTCGTCCTTAACGTGACCCTTAATCAACAATTTTTCTTGGTAATCCTCTGAATTCATGGGCACCAAGAAAGATATCTCGTAATCCGAATTGATCCGTCTCTTCCGTTGGATATCATATGAATCATTTAAAATCCCCACACGCTTCATGTTCTTATCATAAGACTGAAGGTAGTCCAAAAGTGCACCTCCTTTAATATAGGTATTTATCTCGATGAGTAACGCGCGCAAGTACAGATCTAGTTATTTCTTGATCGGTATATGTGATCTTGTTTTCTCCAAATACGAGATCAAAAAAGTCACCATCCATCAAGTGAAGTGCGTTTTTCCCATTCTTGGTTATTTTCATTTTTTTGGTATCAATAACTATTCGCTCACCTGGTGCGAACCCACCCGTAAAAATGATTTCATTGGTATGTGTATATTTCACTGTTGCCTGAACCTCAAGCGCAAGTTCGAATAAAGCATTATAGGACTGTTCTCTAACCATAGTTGTTTCAAAATTAAGCATAGTCTCAAACTCTGCTCGAAATGATTGTTCACGTATCATTTCAGAATTGAATTCTGCGATAAACTCAACAACTACAGGAATAGCCATATCTAGATTAAGCTTAGATTCAACTTCAGTGATGATGTCGAAATTAACTGAGAAAGATAGTTCCTGTTGAAATGGTCTATCAAAAGGTAATCGATTAAACGCACCCCCGAACATAACCCCTCTCCTTTCTGGTCAGGAAAATTTTCCATACGTAAAAAAATGCCCCCGGAAACTTCGAGGGCTTGTGATGACTCAATATTTATTCTTCTATTTTTAACGGCGTGCCATTCTCGTCATATCCAAGAGTCGCGAGCCGCGTCTTTACAGCAGCCTTGGAGCCAGTTGGAACTTGAGCAATTGTAATATCTCCATAGATAATGAGCGATGCCATAACGATAATCATTTGTATTCCACCTCCTTTCCCGGACTTCAACAATAGCCATAATAAAAGGCGGCTGATGACGTTCAACGTCACTCACCGCCTAACAAGATAGAGTAAATTTCAAAAAGTGCATTTTTGTTCTCCCGGTCTTTATCTTCTATCAGCTTTTTTAAAGCTTCATTTTCAAACTTCAGCTTTTCAACTTCCGTCTGTTCCCCGGGCTTCGTCAACTCCGCAATCTCTTCTGGTGTTAAGCCTTCGACCCAAAGGTTGTCTGGTATCGTAGGTAACGTATAAATAGGCTGCTCGCCTTGCTCTACGCCTTCTGCATAACTCTCCTGCCAATCATGCATTGCATCTACATAGTCACTCTGTGCCTCTAGTACAGCGTCCTGATATGCATCCCATGCTAATAGATCAAATTTCGGATGATACAACCCGGTCGGCAATGGAATGCCTACTAGATAACCGATGATCTCTCTTGGCTGTTCTGGTTCTTCTGGTACGTCCGGCTCATATTTGATCTCTTCGTCTTCCGGCAGCTCAGGCACTTTTTCTGGCTCTGGCTGGGCATAAATAGGGACGACCCCTGTAAAGGAATCGTCCACTGATACATCATCTATATACTGACCTTCTAGCTCTGTTCTAGGTACTAGTTTCAATTTCATCCCTCCTTTATACTGTTGAAAAACTGAAATCTAAAACTAATAAACCGTTATAAAAAACTCCCCCTGAAGCTCCTAAACTTACTCTACCGCTTGTAGTGATGTCCATAATACCCGTAGACATCGCGGTTCCGTTAGAAGATGATGCAGTTACTACAGTCTGGATAGCAGGGCGATATCCTACAGGCAACATAAATAATAGGGTATCAGCTGCACTCACTCCACTACTGATGGTTCCTCTAACATGTACTATTCCAAAACTATCTTTGTAGAAACTAGCACTAGAGATAATTGAGGTAAATTGCACCCATCCATTAAGCAATGTAGGGTATAACCATGCAGGAGTGTCTTTCTCTGCTTTCTTGGCAGCTAATGCACTAACGGTTGAGCTTATCTCTGTCACTGCGTCTGTTAAATCATGCAACTGTGCCTTCTCAGAGGCTGCGTAGAATCCTGTAACTGAAGGTATTGGTGATTTATCCAATTTGATGTAAGAGACGCTGTAAGGCTGCGATGAATCATAATCCGCTTGCGCAATGTTAAATCTCTCGCCGTATAACGTATCTGCTAGTCCGAATGTTATTCTCCGCCACTTCTGGAATAGGCGTGATGACTCGTAAACGGACATTATGCTAAAAACTTTGTACTTGAGCTTTGCTGACTCCATACCTACGATACTAATGTTAGACTCGTAGTAACTATTCCATAGGTACGGTGTTATCCGCTCCCGCGATACATACCCACTACCTACCTCTATAAAGTTATCTCCTTCAATTAGTGATAGGCTGCCATCCTCCTGCACTGTTTCAGTTACAGGAGTTGCAAGGCGGTATAGAAGTTGATAAGGTTTCCATCCTACATGTCCGTAGTTCTGGTCAGTAGGCAAGGTGCTCGTTCCTGTACTGGTATCTCCCATTACAAATCGCCATGCTTTTGTACCACTGACATACGGAGTAGTAAACGTCGCACCTGACACACTACCCATCTGATACCCGTTAAAATAAGCCTTCATCTCGTCAACACTCGGTGTATAGGAGTCTCCCCAACCGGAATCGGCACTAGCTATAGTTAGCGTAAGAACTATGCTTCCTGTTGTCGTTCGAAATACATCTGCCGCGGAATATGAAGAGGCATCAGATAACGCTTGGGCTAAAGGCACCCCATTAAATTTAGTGATAGCAGAAGAAGAAGTATTTGATAGAACGTTAACTCCACTCGCTAACTTGACTCGTTTAAACCCTGTCCATCCCTCCTGAAAAGCCCACGGCAGGGACCCATCCAGCACTAACTTACGCCATAACCTCGATACCTCATACCGCCCGTTAACCTCACGCAGGATATCCGGTTCGCTGCCATCCGTTGGGTTAGCGTGTAACTCTACTCCGCTAAAGGCGATAAGGCTGTCTTCGCGTGGCTGGAACGGGGTGACCGTGCTGCCGATTTCGAGTTGAATATTATCGTAGCGCTTCGTTTGGACTGCTGAGGTATTGTAGGAAGCATAGAGTAAGAACTGAACCTCCGTTTCCGCTCCAGTATTGAACGTTACAGACTTTAACCCCGTCCCACTTACTCCTGAAGATATTCCCGTTCCGTCACTGCCTTTTCGCACGGATATGACTGGTGCGTCTATCCCTGAAATAATTGAAGCAACGTAAGATAACGTATAGCTCGTGTTAGGTAAAACAGGATATTTCTTTGTAGTTGCATATCGAAATCCATTTGCATCTGACGTTACAGAAACGCTATTAGAATCATTTTCAATATAACTTACGCCCGTTAAAGTGCTTGCAATACCACCGTTGTAGAGATTCCTACCATATCGCCGCACATAGAGTCCATCTACTCCATTAATACCAGGAGGTACATAAGGTAAGAGACGGTCTATAGCTTCACCTGTGATTGTGTTGCCAATGGCCGCATAGTCTGTTGCGGAGACAGCGTAAAGGCGGATATCATCGAAATAAACATCAACATCTGGCGTGGCAGTTGCACCAAAATACAATCGAAATCCATTACCCACCAAGGTATTTGATGTAGGGATTTTAATATAAACAAGCTGCCATAAGCCCACTTTTGTAGTATCTACATTTACTTGATATCTTTGATTAACAATTCCTCCCACATCATAGAATCGAATAGGCACTATACCGGACACATATCGTTCGATATACACCCATGCAGTAAGAACATATGATTTTGATGTTTCAAGAGCAAAAGGAATATCCCTTGTTGCATATCCTCCAGCTAATACTTTAAAAGAACTATTGCCACTTCTTTTCTGTGTGCTCGATACACTGACACTAGCTCCTGTTGGAGTCCACCCCGTTAAACTCTCTCCACTCCCAGCCCCACCAAGTAAATCTATTAACGTCCTACCCTGTACCTTTAATCCTTGTAGTCTAGCGTTCTTTGTTGCGTTTAGAATTTGCTGACCCGCTGATAGGATGACATCGGTTGTAGATTCCGAGGTTACTCCGGAAAGGTCCGTTAGGTTTTTGCGAAATGCTTCGTGATCGTAGGCGGTGTAATAACGGGCAACGCGTGAAGCTACCGCCCATCCTTTTGCTGTTGTTCCTCCAAATCCGCGTGTACAACCGATTAAACTATTTCCGCTTTTGGACGTATAGAGAACGGTCTCTGACGTTTCATCTACACCAATCGTAATGATATTAGGACCTTCTGGTAAAACACTCCCGGTTACAACGGGTATAGTCGTCACTGCTGCCGTTATTGCCGCGGATAATTCCGTGCCCGGCGAATTGGCTATCGCAGAATACATTTGCTGTTGTGCCATTAATTAGCCTCCTTCCTTATTGACCTTAGTTATTGTGCGAAACGAATTAGAGTTGATCCTGCATAAAATCTAGGTTTATCTCCTATCAAAGCAGACCGCGGAATGATGGCTTGAGAGCATAATAAATTCCCTCCTGTTAAAGCCGTTCTCAATCCGACATGTGTCACCAATCCCCAATCCGCCGTAGCTATTGGAAATTCCACATCAGTAGATGACCTAACCGTCATTTTTCCATTCTCCAATGATGCTACAGCAAAGGTGATCGCTTTTCGTGCATATGATCCACCAGATACTTCTGTCCCTGTATCGGCCTGCGTAGGATCAGAAGTATACAAAGCTAGATAGACTGTTGAAGGTTGGGAAAAAGCCACATTTCGAAAGGCAGCATTTAAAAGTGCCGCTGATAGCCAGTTAGATATTTGCATTGCCATTTTTCTCAGCTCCTATAGTTCGTATTCGTTAATGATTTTAAAACCCTGAATAGTATTTAATCCGGTATTGGTCAGAACGATCAATGGTGTGGCCCTTTCGTCACCATCAGAAACAATTTTTAGTGTCTGCGGAGATTGTGTAATGGTTGTCTCATAAACTTTTTCATCTGATTCTGGAAAAGGGTTCTCAGACATGGTAATAGGAATCGTTAATTCCCCATCAAAGATAATCTTCTGGATATCCATTGTTCCGGCATATCGTCCGATATATCGCTTCCCCGGTCTATCCGAAAAAGTAAATACAATATCTCCTTTTCGGATATTAAAAAGAGCCGCCACTTGGGCGACTCTGTTGTGATAGTCTATAGTTGAATCATCAGCCATAACGATGCATTCGAGGTTAAATGTTCGTGGTCCATAGGTACTGCCAAAGTCTAACGCTCCATCTCGATCTGCTAGTTCTAGTGTATTATCTTTTGTTGGTGGTAAAACAGGAATGTTATGAGATTTCAAACCTAACCCAATAGATGATAGTGGAACACCGTCTGCTGTAGCTACAATCAATTATTTCACCCCTGTTCTGGATTGCGCCCTGCGAACAAAATTATCTCTTTCGTTCCAATACACGCGTGCTGTGGACGAATCTTCAATATAAGTATCCCCTGAGAATGTTACGCTGGTCGTACTTGTATGCTGCGGATTCGAAGACCCTGACGCTGCTGGCATTGAAAATTGAGGCAGTGAATAGTTTATTGAAGGCATTTTAAATTCCGGCATTTTAAAAAGATTGTCATGCTGCTGTTCAGTGTAAAATCTCTCACCAACCTTAGCCTTTACAATAACTTCTTGCCCTTTGAAATCACCTTTGACTTCACCACCGGTATGGAATGATTGCAATTTCCCGGTATCCTTTGTTATTCCATACAATTTACGTAATTCTTCATTTCTTGCCGTTAGCTTAGCCGCCTCCGTTGTATTTCCTGACGACTGCGCAGCTGTCCAAGCATCCTTATTGGCGTTGTACTCAATTAAATCTAAATCCTTCTTAGATGTACCCACTACTGATAAAGAGGCTGTGGATCCGCTCACAGTAGGTGTTAGTGCAGTAATAGAGCTCATCTTTGATTGATAGTCAGCAATAAACTGATCCAACTGAGCTAATATCTCAGCATTCTTCTCGGATTCCTTCAGTACTTGGATGTTTTTCATCAATTCCGCTCGATTGGCAGTATCGGAAGAAAAGTCCTCAAGTGCTTGGAGCAACTCATCGTAATGTGTTTTAGTAGCTTCGATGTCCTTGTCATAGGCTTCCTTCTTAGCGTCCTTTTCATCTTGAAGGGCTTGCTTCTGCTCTTCCAGGCTTCTCTTAGCTAAGGTGCGCTCATGATCGAGTTGCAACTTTTCAATGTCTTTTTGAACCTGTTTCCGTTCTGCGATTCCATCCGGTCCTACGGCTGAGGCAAGCAAAGCTAATCTAGCTTGCTTTTCTGATAGTGCACTCTCGTAGTCTTGGTCTTCATTTAATTCCTGTTGCTTACTAAGTAAATCATCAATAGCTTGGATCTCAGCATCCTTCGCAGCAACATAAGCATCCCGTTCTTCCTCTATTGCTTTAATAGCTGTGTTTTTAGAGGCTTCGATGCTCGTTTTATAATTTTTCGCCAACGTCTCAACGGCCTTAGTTTCGTCTTCAATCAGCTTCTGACGTAGTGCATAGACTTGTTCGTCCGCTTCCATCCGTTGATCTGTACCAACACGATAAATAGCCTGAATTTTCAACCAGTCCTGCAATTCACTTTCGGTAGTAGTCTGACCCATAGCCTTTCTATGGTTCAAATCCTTTTGAAAGTCAGAATATTGTTGCTCAAGCAAGCTTTTCTTTTGCTCGTAAATCAGCTTTTCTAACGCAAAGCTCTGCTCGGCAGTTCGATTTTTATCTTTTGCCATGCGTTCATAGGCTTGTAGTTCCATGGTGATGATATTAATCTTACTTTTTCCAGCCATCTCCATCTTAGTGGCTTCTTTATCAATCCATGTCTGGGAATTTTGGTAACGAAGCTCATTATATTTCACCGCCAGATCAAATACTTGTTTTTGAGCTTCCGCTTTCTGTTCTGTAGTTAAATAAGACTTCGACAACTCTTTATTATAAAAATTAAGTGATGTCTTCACCATTTCGATTTCTTGGAGATTTGCCTGTCTCATTTTTTCGATTTTTTTCTCAAGAATCGAGACATCTTCGTTGTACCTACTATCATTAAGTGCCTGAATGTCTCTAGTCCATTCTTTTGAGGCGTCTTTATCTTCGGCAAGGTATTGCTTATGACGATTCTTAAGCCGCTCGTAACCCGAAATCTGTTGTTCTATGGACCAACCTTGCCGTTCTGCTACATACTGGAAGTTATCCATTTCCTCATCATATGCTTCCTTGCGTGCAGCAGCCGCTTCTTTTGCTGCCTTTTCTGCCTTTTCTGCATTTGATGATTTTGATTTATCCTTACTACCACTTTTATCTTTAGAATTTTTACTAGAAGATACACCAAAGGATGGATCTTGATACATACTGCTAAGTGCAGCTATCTTATCATCGTAAACTTTAGCCGCTGTATCGTAATCATCAATAATGCTCTGAATTTCCGCTTCTGCTGCTGCTTGAGCAATACCCGCTTCTCTAAACTGGGATTTAAAGTATTTGAGATCGTCTCCGGTTTGAGTAACGTTATCTCCTGTGATAGCCTTACTACCATTTAACTGAGCCTTTAGCTGTGCCAAGCTCTTAATAGCATCTGCTTCAATTTGATAGGCAGATAATCTTTCGTCGGTAGCTACTTTTGTATTAAATGCTGACGATTTCTCTGAATTTAAGTCATCAATAGCTTTCTGGATTTTCATTTTCCGTAGATTGTTAACCGCATCCGTCTCAAATGCCCATCCATCTGCAGTTTTATAAATCGCTGATGCAAGTTCAGGATATTTGTTAATTAGATCTGTAGCGTTTGAAGCATTTAAGGACTGACCTTTTGCCAGTTCATCTAGTACTCCGTTTAGTTCCGAAACCGTTTGACTATTTCCTTTGACTGTTGATGCCCATTCTTCTTGCGCTTTTATGAGGGATTTAACTTCATCAGATAGTTCTTCTGTTGATGAGGAGGCAGCGTCCGTTGAATCTGAGTAATTCTCCATTGAATCCGCTGAATCTGCTGCGGCTGTGGCCAATCTACTATTCGCCGCTACACTTGCCTCTGTGACACCATTAAGGGCATCAATGGCTGATTTACTTGCAAGGATTTTTTGCTCTTCTTGGGACAGTTCTGTTCCCAAAGAAATCATTTCATTCCCCCACATTTCCCGTAGGGTTTGAGCTGTTTTTCCTAATACCTTATCAACTAAACTCAGGTCGCTCTCTGAAGCGTTTTTAATAGCAAGGTCAGTATAGGCAATCTCCTGCTCTAACTCTGCTTTTCGCTTCGTAGCAGCATCCAGATTCGCTTGTTCGACGATTTTGATACTCTCAGAATATCGAGTCTTCCATTCTTCAATTTTTTGAATATCCAGCTCTTTCGCATTACCAAGTTCATCCCATTGTGATACAAGACCAGGCATCGTGGCACTGAGTCGATCCATTACATTCGCCAGTTCTGATTTCGCAGCAGAAACTTCTTTGTCCGATTTAGTGTTATCGTCAACGATAGATTTCAGTTCGTCGTATCTAGCAACTAGTTCAGCTGTTTTTCGATTCTGTTGCATAGTCTCATCACTCACTTGACTTTGTGTACCTTTATAATAGGCCCATGCTGTTGTAGCAGCACCTATGACAACTGCTAGTCCTGCTAAAGCAGCACCTATTGGCGTGGCAATAAAAGCCTTTTGTGATACGTTAGCTGCATCGGTTGCAACCTTCATCCCGAGCATAGCTTTAGCCGCTCCTGCAACACCTGTAGCTAAAGAGACAAGGGTTTGTCCGGTTAGAATCCTTGTACCTGCATTTAAAACAGAAATTGCGCCTCCTAACAAAAGGATCGCCGTAACGGTATTTTTAATTGGACTTGGTAAATGGTTAAATCCATCCAGCAAGATAGTAGCTTGGCCAACGATTAACTTTAATCCTCCAAGTAATCCGCTATCACCAATAGAGACGATCATCTCATCCCAAGATGCGCGTAATTGCTCAGACTGCTTCGTTAAGGTGGACATAGTCAAAGTATTTTCTCTTTGTGCAGATCCAAATGATTCCTCTGAAACCTTAGCTACATCCATAACCTTACTGTAGTTATTCATTAATGCGATAAACCTTGATGCTTGATCTCCCCGAGCGATCGCTTGCGTAATTTCGTTACGTTCAACATCTGAGAGGTTATCCCACTGAGCTGCGATCTTACTAAGTAATTCTGGGAACTTCATCATATCGCCATTGGCTTGTTTCATCACTCCAACATACTTTTCTAGCTTGTCTACTGCTATAGGTCTACTGGAGAAACTAATAAAGGATTTTATAGCATTACCAGCTACAGAACCAGAAAAACCAGCTTGATTCAGTGTAGTTAAGTATCCGATGAGTTCGTCAATGTCCACTCCAGCGTTTTTAGCTGTAGCACCCACTCGGTTTATACCTTCTAAGAGCTTCTTAGATGTTGTTGGAAAGTTGTTGGAAACTTCATTGAGTTTATCAAGCAACTTTTCGGAGTCTTCAGCAGCCATCCCGTAGTTGAGAATTGCTCCTGTCATTAATTCTTGAGCCTGGGATGCACTTTGGAAGGATTGTTCAACGTTTTTAGCCATAAGTGCTGTTCTGGCCAGTTGTTCAGTTTGCTTCTCGTCAAAACCGTTCTGAGCGATGAGTGTATAAACACTCGCGACTTCTCGAAGTGCATACCCATATTCCTTGGCGCTGGATATCATGGAATCTTTGACATATCCAACGTCCGCGGATTCGCCCATGACCCGCTGCACGTTAACTAGTTCATATTCAAAGTCTTTGAGGAGACTGATTGCCTCAGTGGCTCCTCTCGTAAAGGCATAGTACAAAGTTCCCGTCATAGCAAACTGTGCGGCTGTACTCGTAATTCCGTTGATCTGAGTCTGTGTCTGAGTCAACGAACGGCGAATACGCTGTTCTTCTTGTAATGCCTTTTCGCGAACCTGTGTTTCTTTACGTTCTCTAGCCTGCAATGCATTCAACCAAAACTTCTCGTAGTTCGCTGCATATTTCTGAGATTGTTGACTTTCTCTCTCAGCTAATTGAGCTATTTTTTGCCGGATCACTTGTTCCTGCATTAATACACGTTCTCGTGTACTATCTGTTCCTGTAGATGACGAACTTCCTGTTGTTAATTTGAGAGCACTAGCGGTGGCTTTATTCTGTAATGTTTCCATCCGTTTTTGATGTTCTCGCTCTTGTTGCTCAATAGCATCATATCTTTTTCTAATGATAGCTTCTTGTGCAGCCATTTTAGCATCAACTAATTTATTAGCTTGTTCCATCTGGCTCTTCTTTGTCTGTATCAGCTCGGTTTGAGCTGTTCGTTGTTTAACAAGAGCTTCCGACTCAGCCATGATCTTCTTTCGCCGCTCTTCAGAAGTGAGGGCAAGTTTATTAGAAGCCGTTGCTAACGCTGTATAGTTTTTAGTGGTTACCGTAATTTCCTGATTTAGCACTTTAAAGGTTTCTGCGTTCCCTTTTACTCCTTGGTCAATCGCCTTAAATGCTGGGATCATTTTAGAAGTATCTAAACTTATTCGAGCACCAACTACATCTTTGTTGTCTGCCATTGCCATCACCCCTTGATTGTTAAGGAAAATTTTCCTTGCTACTGACACGTCTACATACAGAAAAAGAGGTCCCCGGCATCATGCGGAGACCTCTTTTTATTTTGGAAAGATACCTAAATCAGATAAATACTTTGCTTTCTTCGGCTTTTTGGTGATTTCTCCACCGTGAAGAGCAATTTGGAACTCTTGATTCCTCTTTCTAATTCTTTTGAGAGCGTATATCTTAGGGAAAGTCATGTTTTCCCATTCGCTATCTGGAATGCCTAGAGTTACACATAAGGCCCATGCATCAAGTAGTGTTTGTTCTCTTCCCTCTTCCGTCCCTTCGCTCTCGCTTTCTTCCTCAGCGTCCGGATCAGGAGGGAACGATTCCTCATAGAAATCGGGTAATGAGTTTTTCCAACTCCTCGATACCTTCGAAATCGACCTGATCATATTCATCATCTGGCAGACCGTCTTCAAAAATAAGATTGAAAGATTCGCGATAGGCAGCTTCTATCTTAGGCCAGTCCACAGCTTTTCCTAGATCGTTTTCGATCCATGGTTCCCGGCCGATAGATACAGAAAATTGATAAGGTATCTCCTTCATGATTCTTCGAACCTGTCGTATAGTTCCAATAGTTCCGATTTTCACATTCTTAACAAGTCCTTCAGCCAGTCTGACTTCTGAACCTATATTTAACGTTTCATCGATTTGCTTTTGCATTGTTATTCCTCCTCAAAATAGATAATCCCCCGCTATAACAGCGAGGGACCGTCATTGTTAATTGTTGCTTCTAGTCTACGAAGATAATCGTTGCTGCAATACCTTCTGGATTATCTGGAGTGACATCTGGTTCCAAAACCTCCAGATTAAGAGTGCTTGTGCTAGGAGTCTTACGTGCAGCTCCAACATTCAGCGTACCGCCACCCACAGCTTTGTATACCGTCAACTGCACCTGCACCGGTTGACCTGTTCGGTCATTTATCAATTCAAAACGGTGAACAAACTTAAATGGTTTAGGACGCCGTGTTCCTTTGAAGTTGCTGGATGTTCCTTGTTTGGACCATTTATAGGTCACAATCACATTTTTGTTCAAATTCCCTGTTGCAGATGTAATAACACCGTCCGCCGTAATTGCATATTGCCCAATGGTTGGTGTTGAAGCCACTCTTTCAAGCTTGCTTAGCGTTCCATCTACCGCTTTAAGATAGACCTCGTCGCTATCCTTAACAAACGTACCACCAAAAGCTTCAATTCCTTCGATGGCATATCCAGTAGCACCGAGAATGCCCTCTTCGTTCTCATCGATTTCAACAGGACCTGTTTTTGTCTCTGCCCCTTGAGAAATCTCAGCAATTACAGCAGAATAACGCGGCAGCTCAATTGTAAGCACATCTTGCAAATCTTGTGCGGTCAAGTGAAATGCATAACCGGACTGTCCACCAAATACCTTCGTCCAGGAGAACTGCGGTGCGAACATAACACTGTTAATTTTTTCATCAATGTATCTTAGAGTCCCATCGTAATCTCTCATCCATATCTTACCGACTCCATCAAATACTAATGGTTCCTGCATTCGTATATCCCTCCTTGGGTAATAAAAAAGGAACTGATCAGTTTATTTGATCAGTTCCCATAGTTTTAAATCAATTTCTTGAATTCGTTTGTAATCGTTCGTTTCTTTATATCCTTCAATCGGTTGTGTACCTTGCTCCATTAGTCCGAGCCTTTTAGCCAGCTTAACTTTTTCTTTCACAAGTTCCTCAAGCTCTGTCGGCTCTTTCTTAAGTTCGGGTTTCTCTGTCACCGTATCACCCCTTTTCCTTATTTCTATATTACTTCAATTACACTTTACAATCACGTTCATACTTTAACCCTGCTTAATTAATACGGATATAGTCGATATCGTAGATACCTTTATAACTCTTAACACCGCTGATCCCTGTTGCAAAGTCGCCATCGTAGGCTAACACGCACAAAAATGAGTGGAACTTAGGCTGAACGATCCGCTTATCATGCAAAAGTTCAAATGACCGCTCGAATAATAGCTTCGCCTCATAGCCAGTCTTACCGTAAAAGTCTATACAAAACTTACCTTGAAAAACGAGTGGGTTTCGTCCGTATTGCCCCGGCATAATGTACTGGCAGATATGTGGTACGGTTTCTTTTGTCACTACTATTTCAGGCTCTACACCTTTTGTGAAGCGAGTTGCCATTTGTTCGCCATTTGCAGTTGGCGTAAGCTTTAGCATAGTCATAAGCGCCGTGTCAGCCTTATGCGTGTTCTGAATAGCATCAATCAGATGAAGGCTCATGTCTTATCCTCCAAAAAGTACTTGTGGTATGGAAAGTTTTCAATTACCTCCGTAATCCCTTGTAGGATTCGATTACGATTGGACTGGATTGCGATACGTAGAAAATAGGTCGGTGGTGTTGGCTTGAACTTCGGGTCAATATCTCCGCGTTCTGCTAGCTCCTCCAGGTCCACTCCAGCATAGCCACCGCCTGAGAAACGCATCGTACCATCTATGCTTTTGTAATTCCCTTGTCCACGCCCTACAACCACCTTACTGCTGCGTGATCTTAGTCGATTCCACGCATCAGAATTCATGTAAGTAACTAAACCGGGGTTTTGTGAGGCATCCGCCATTAAAGATCCCTTACCAAACTGTTCAAGCCATGCCTGCCAGTAATCTGCTGTAATATCTCCTGAAATCATCTGATTAGCGAGTACGAACATTTCCATTTGAAGTTTATCTCGTACTGCTGGATAGTAGCGAATGCCACCTTTAGCAGTCAGTAGGACAATCTTTGTTAACCCGGTAATTTGGAGAGACAGCTTGTGTTCTAAATCCTTAGACGCCCTTGTAGCATCATATCCAGTGATCATCGTACACTGTCCGATAACTGCACATGCAGTAGATTTGGGTATTTGACTACATCAACGGCATCCACCTGATAAGCCTTACCGTGGAGAATGACCTGATCTGGATGGATGGCGTCCTGCGGGTCTTTTATATTAACCGTTGTTTGTAATTGCAACGTGTAAGTTGTGGAGGGTAGTAACCCAGGATCGTCTTGGCGTAGTCGCGCAGTGACGTATTGAGCAAAAGCGATAACATTCTCTGCAACTGGCTTGTACTCTTCGTCACCGATAGCATTATCATTTTCGTCATACTTTTGCGAGTAACGTTCGACTGTTATTGTTGCATTGGTTTTGATCAATGAACAGTATTTATCCTTCTCAGTGGTTGGACGCAAGGTTTGAACAAAGAAAGTATCACCGTTTTCGATTAAGTCTCCCGGTTTCACAAGCGATGTTGGAGCAAATAAACCATTGTACATGTATTCTTTGCCGACAATCGTTGTTGCTCGGGTATCCCTAGAAAGTATAACTACATCCGGATCGCCGTTTACAGAACACGGAGAGTGGCGGTGAGCGAATTGTTTGAACATCAGTAACGCCGCCTTTCCTTGTATCGTGTTGGTCCAGCAACGCCAAATATCGGGGCATCTGTTCCTGGTGTCACAGTGGATATCAAATCAATTAGCGCATATGCATCGTCAATTAATTGAATTCCAAATGCACGCCAATCCACAACTTGATTTTCAATGGAGTAATCGAAGTCTTTCTTGGACTTGGCAATTCTTGCAGTCATAGATGGAGCCAGTATGGCAGCGACCATGCTTACAGCCGCTGCATATACATAGTTCCTATCATCATCAATCAGTTCAGCATAATCCGGAACTGCTGTAATAACCTTCGCTTCAGCTATGGGTAAAACAGAAAGAGCGTCTATGTCAGCATCGGATAATACATCCTCACCGACTCCTAGACGCCCTCTTATTTCCTCATGATATGTTTCCGTGGTAAGGATTTTATTTGCCATCACCGTCACCACCAGCAGCTCTGATAGCCTCTTTCAGCTCATCAGCATCCATTTTGGTGTAACCAGGAATCTTCAATTCCTTAGCAGCAGCTTTAAGTTCTTTGAACTCTCCATCTGCTTGGATCATTGCAATTTGTTCTTGTAGCTCCGCTTCTCGTGCTTTAGATTCTTCAAGTTGAACTTGGAGTTCTAGTTCGCGTTCGGAAGGATTATCACTGACAATTTCATTGCTATTTACGAAAATAGCCAGCAACTCACCCGTAGCTGCGTTCCGAACTTGTCTCTTTACAATATCAACAAGACCTTCGGGGGCATCTGTTACGATGTCCCCAGCATTATATTCCCCTACAGCATCAACCAACACTTTTACGATTGTCATGGTATGCCCCTCCCTTACGCCACTGTAGCAAAGATATGCCAGTTGACGTATTTCAGACGCGGTAGAACCGTTGCACCGTTAATTGCTTGCCATTGGTCAGGATCGCCTTTAATCAATTTTGCCATTGCGAACTTACCTATATGACCAGTGAAGATATCTTCATAGTTGTTCGGGCTGGTTACTAGATCCATAATAGAACCAGTCATACCTTGTCCTACAATGATGCAGGCGTTATCAGGGATGAAAGGATAGAATGTTCCGTTATCGTCAATGTATCCGCCATCGTAAACTTCATACTGAAGACCGTTCAGGTTCTGACTGATGATTTCAGCAAGAGATCCGGATGTAACTACATCCTTGCCATAGGTGTACTTGATTAACTCACGAATTTTGGCATTCTGTTTCAAATAAATATCTACCTGCTTGTTAACGACAATTCTCACTGGCCGAGCACCACTACCGCGGAATCTGAGAATCCAAAGATCGAGGTCTGCCAGAGGATCAGCCGTCGCTACATTACTCCAAAGCACTGATGCAGTTGGTTTGTTGTTGGATGGTACGCCATAATCAATTGTTCGAGCCGGCTTATTTGCTGTAGCTGGAACTATAAGACTGCCCGTAAGTGACTGCCAACGCATCCACTCAAACCGTGTTTCCAATCGTTGGTTGAGGTTAACCATTTGGTCAATCATGTATTCTTCGCCCCATGTTTGTTCAAGGGTTGTTCCTGGCTTGCGGAGGATTGCAATCTTCTCACGGTCGATAATGACTTTTTCACGCCATTCTTGGTTAGTGAAGTTCATGTGCTTCACAACAGGCGCTGAGTGGATCGGCGAAGGATCATTTAAGCCGGTAGGTGGTGTCATACCAGTATCGTCATACTTAATATCGTATTCGATGGTCAGTCCAAGTTCCGGTTTGAAATCAACGCCGTTGGTCAAAATTTGAGCGCCACGGAAACTGTTGACGTCTGTTCTGATATTCTCGACAACTTCAGTTAGAAAATATGGATCAAGTACATTTGGCATTTATGTTTTTCCCCCTTATACAAAGTAGCAAAGCTTAAGCGCTGTCCTAGCCGCTGCATCAATGCCTGTCAATTTAGATTCAGTGAATATGCCGGCAATCCACGCTGAGGCGCCGATATCAGCATTAGTTGTATCATGATCATTATCAAGAATGCACAAGGCAACTTCAGATCCATCGCTCGCTGAAGCTTTGTAAGCTACCGCCTTGTCTTTATCTGCACCTGCTGTTGTTATTTTTCCAATAACTGTTCCTTTTTTTAGGACTCCTTGTCCTTTTTTGAGCATGATTCCTCCGGGCAGTTTGGCCTGTAGATCCGTCGAGGCAAGAACTTCTGTGAATTCTTGAGTGTAAATTGGACCAGGGCCCGGAGCGCCATTGTATTGTGAACCATTCATACTACTTGTCCTCCTTCAGCAGATTTCCTCTGCCAGTGTTTTTGAGGGCTGCAATTGCAGCCGTCTTAGCTGCTTCCTTCTCAGCTGCCTGAAGTTGCTCTGGTGTCTTTTGAGCCGCTGCTTGCGCATTGGCAGGTGGTGTTCCGTTGGCTGCACCGGCAGGAAGTTCAGGGTTATCACCTTCGGTATGTCGTCCACCACCGCCCAGTGCAGCCTGAGCCTGTGCTTCATAGGTTGCATTGATCTTTTCGATTTCAGATACCGGCAAGTGAGACAGCATAGCTTTCATGGTTTCAGTATTAAATGCTTCGCCCAGCGCCCGGACACCAGCGCCACAGGCTTGTTCTGTTACTTTAACTTTGTACGCCGCGCCATCAGCAGCTTGAGCACTCAAAGCCGTCAGTTTCGCCGGGATATCAGCGTCATGTTCAACACCCAATGCTGCTCGGACTTGTCCGAGTACACCATTTGCAGCCGCTAGTGCAGTTGCTTGTGTTTGTGATGCTGCTAAAGCAGCTTTTTGTTCATCTGTCACAGTGTCATCTCCTTTGGCCTGTGTTTCAGGCTCATTGTTTTTTTCTTGCTTGATTACAAATCCATCAAGCCCAGATTTTCCGCTAAAAGAATAAAAGACGCGTCCGCCACTTGGTAGTGACTTCGCATCTTCAGATAAAGACTCCCATTTGGCACTTGCTTGAGTTTCCGTGGTATTACTCATCCCTACTACCCCAGCACCGGGATAAGCTCCGTCAAAGACAAGTGAATTCTCCATGAGATCTCCGTCATTGATATCAACAGTACAAAGTTTAGTATCATACTCTCTACCGCGAATGTGAGGACAATTCCCACCGAAATACTCCTGACCACAGATCGAACACGTCTGGCTGCTTACCGTGAAGCCAATTGAAGTATCAAAGATAGTTCCGGCATCAATGCCATCTGCTATTTGGTCAATCTTGATATCTCCGACTTCTTGGCCAAGTTTCATGTAATGATCTGCATACAGTGCCAGTTCATCACCATCCATTTGTAATCGACTTTCAAAGGTTCTTCCTATTGGAACTGTTAGAATACCAAGGTTAGCCCATGAGTGATCCAACAATAGTGATACGCCTGCTTTAGCTTGGACTGCCATTTTCCGCAAAAAATTAGGAGTAAGGCGATAAAAACGATTAGGGATCATTTGATCACCCACTAGCTTTGCAGGAAACACGTAAGTTTCATCTTCCGTGAGTGGAACACGGGCAAGTTGATTGATTAATGCTAATTGCTCAGTTGTTGGTTTAGCCATTTACTAATTCTCACCTCCCTCTCGTAATGAACAATTAGATATTCGATCACCTCCGCGCTCATTAGCGCATCAGAATTACAATCTTTGTGGCCAGTCCCATTTACCTCCGTCTTGACCTTGAACAACGTTTTGATTGAAGAACATGCCAGTTGGATTAAGCACACATAAATCAACGCATGTAGCATTGTGAACCTGAGTGATGATTGCAGCTCTCGGTTCGCTTTTGTATTCACCGCCAGGAGTACCATAACTATAGTAATGAACCATACGACCTACTGTTGGTAGCATATTGACTACTCACCTCCATTCGGTGGAATCTGTTCGTTTGGATCGGTTTTATACTTTTTTTCAAGCTCTGCCAGAAGTTCTGGTGGAATTTTAGGATTAAGCCCCATTATCCAACGTGCTTCTGTTGCAGCCTCTATAGTGGTGATGTAACGCTCTTTTTCAGCCAGTACGTAGTTATTAAGCTTAGCTCTCAGATCTCGCTCTCGCTCCATATCAGAACGCAAATCAATCGGTGCATAATCAGCTTCAACCTGTGTTTGCACTCCACGCACTCTCACAGCCATAGAAAAAGCCCGCTTCCAGAAACGTTTGGTTACGCTCCGGGCGGACTCTACGGACTTGATATATATTTGGGTATCCACTGAGCTGTAAGTCTCTGTGGAACCTTGATGCCGTGACAATAAGGTGAGCAGCGTCTTCAAGCCGGTTGCCATCTGGGTATCAATGATGTCGATCAGCTTCTTAATGTCGATCATTGGGCCGCTGTTGCCGCCTTTCAAATATTCGACCTTTACACTGTCCCAATGGACTAAGGCATCGTCAGGGTTGAGTGAATTGAAGTGGTTGAGCATTTCATCCATTCGTTCCTTAAGCCATGTTTGCTGAGCTGCAGCGTTACCTTTGATGCTTGTCGGCATATTCTTCAGCATGATTTCTTCCAACATCGAAATATCCAATCGTGGATAGCCCTGGTTATGAACAACCGCTTTGAGATCCTGAAGCACCTGAAGGTGAAAGAATACGACTTGCAGCACCGGCAGGAATGGTGTTCGACCATATGGATCATCTACCATTGGATCGAACTCTTCATAGATGAAAGTCGGAGTGTCAATCTTTTTGTATTGTCCGAACCATTCCTCACCAGTTTGCCTGCTGCCAGGGTTCTTGACGTATTGCCATGGCACAAGCCTGTTCGTGACCGGCTCCCTACGGAACCATATCAGCGCCGGATCTACAGGCACAATGTCGATCACATCATTACAACGCTCATTTAAGACCACTTCACCAGCACAAGCCCCGCGAACCATGATCATCATACGTTGGATCGTATCCAGCTTATCCAATGACCGTCCATGTTGGTAACCTGGTGAAGGCAAGGGTGTTTCAAGCATTTCCTTAATTGCGTCCAGCTCTCGTTGCCCGGACTTGTTATCACTACCTGTCTTTTTCTTAGCTGTGAAGGTTAACTCGGTATCTCCCATTCTGAGGTATGTGTATAATGCATGAGAAATGTCCGGATGAACGGATATAAGTAGTTCCAGCAGTTCTTCTGCCGTGTAGCTCTGTAATTTGGTCAGATCAATGTTATGGGCACTCTGATATTTCTTCGGCAACCAGTTGAATATGCCCCAATTGTTTGAGTTGCTGGTTACCGTCGACCTGCCCACACCCATCATCTGGCGCTTCACCGATACCGGAAGCACTGCGTTTGCAAATGAATATATGGCTTTATGATACCATTTCAAGTTTTCACCTCCTCTTAACATACTCAATCAAATTATTGGAACAATAGTTTTGGTTTATCGTATTAATGTTAAACCCAAATGAAGGAAGGTAAACAATATGACAAAAGACAAGAAACCACCAGTTCATACAGTACCGAATCCTAAAGGAGGTTGGGACAACAAACAAGGAGGCAAAACGGTGAGCCACGGAGATACAAAGACCGAGGCACAAAAAGCTGGTAGAGATCAAGCGAAAAAAGATTCTACCGAACATCGTATTCATAACAAGGATGGTAAAATCGCCCAATCCAATAGTTATGGCAACGACCCCAATCCTCCGAAGGATAAAAAATGAATCCTTAAACCGTCTACGATAATATAGACGGTTTTTTATCTGTAAACATAAAATAGAAGGCAGGAAAAGTTTCCTGACCTTCTGTATTCGTTCATACTTCTATGGATTAATAATATCATTGGTTTTATTCGGGGTTACTACGGATAATCAGGATTACAACTTAGACTTTGACACTAATAAATGTTCAATCATTTGTTTCATTATCTCTGTACTGTCAATCGACTCCTTGTGGTCCTCAAACAATTTGAATGATAATAACATATTTTGAACACTTAACAAACTGTCGTGATATTCTTTTAGTTGCATTATCGTCTTACTATAAAGATAAAACATCAAACCCGAAACGATTTCTATTACGACTCCTGAAGCCCCTGCAATATAGGCTATATCTTTAGCTCCTTCCACAACATAAGAAGTGATCAGTCCAGCCGCTATAATTAAAAAACCAGCTATACTGACTATTAACGAAGCGTTAAAAGACTTTTTATTGCTTATTTTTACCAACTCATAATAGTCCTCAAGATTTTTCAGATTTATACTGACCAATGTATCAAAGTAACGATTGGTATTATTTTGAACGGCATGTCCAGGAGCGCCATATAAAATAGAGCTACTTTTACTGCTTTCTAGCCTATTCTTCTGCCTTTCAAGAATCTTTATCTCAGATTCAATGGCTACCTGTTTACTTTGTCTGCCAAAGCTAGCAGCAACCATAAGAGCACAAAAAACAGTTACTGGTATGGAGACATAATTAGTAACCAATTCAATTAAGGTAGTTATATCAGCCAATCCCACTACAGTGATAATAACAAATACTATTCTCAAAGCTAGTGTGTATCTTTTATCTACAATCAATTCAGCATTTAACTTCCCAATTTTTGATTCATAGTAATCCATTCCAATAACTTCGATAGAGGCATTTATATCTGAGTTTACGTTTTTAACATATGATGCTTCCATTTCTTCCAATCAAAATCACCTACACCTTAATCTATAATATTGAATTGAAAATCAATTCCTCTTTATTGTAACACCTCCAATACTAGGAAACATCAGATTGAATCGCAAAATAAAAAAAACAGATAGTGAATTTCATATGTTCACCTTCTGCTTTTTTTGGCTTATAGATATTTTATCCGGTATAAATACGGTGTTTGAATTGATGAATTACGTTAAAATAATTCAAGCTTGGATATCGTGTTTTCTTACGAATTTTTTTAAATAACTATCGCGGTTCTTTCTATTGTAGATATAAACGTCTGCAAATTTTATCCTCCACGAATCGTCAATCACACTCAACTTTTCAATTTCATAGCCTAGAAATGCATTTAACTGTTCTCTTGATATATCAATATTGAATAATGTTGCATTAAAAGGAAGTGCAAGATATACATTATTCACGAAAGGGAATTCTCTCAATATTCTGACCGGTTCTCCAACTAATATTTTGTCGATCGTGCCTTGAGTAAAGTATTCATCATAATCCTTTTCCGATATTAAGGGGTTTTCATTGTTTGTTTTGTAGTCTTCATAGTTTGAATAATAGAAAATATTCACAACTCCATTTTCAATAGCCACGCTCTTGATGAATGTTCGTCCAACAAGATTACCGATGTATCTTTCAAGGTTTTTCAGCACTTCATTTTCCACTGCAAATCCCCCTTTAGTTTCTCTTTATTGTAACACTACCAATGCCTGGAAGCATCACATGTTTATTGCTTGGTGGACGGCGTAATCTCATTTGATGGGCTATCCCGTATCCTAAGACTCTATCATCTTTGCAGCCGCCTAATGTTCCCTTGCCCATAGCCTGCGGCTTTCCCGCTCTATTGCGGACGAACGTCTTCATTTCGCTGATTAGGTTAGCATCATTGATACGCCATACTCCCTCTCGAATGCCTTCTATAAGCGCGTCTACGAGTATCGGACGCGTGACAGTTGTTGTAGGCCATCCGGGTCTATTCTCATTCGTTCCAGCTTCAGCGTTATAGGAATCATGATGATAAAGGTTCGGATAGAATGTCACGTTCAACAGCGTGTTAATCACACTGTGCCCCACATTGTTCGTTTCTACGCCTAACAGCGCATCGCCATACAAACGCCCTACGTAGTCCAGTTGCTTGGCGTAGATATCCAGATCCATTTGTCCGTAAACTGCTGCAACGTCCTCGCCGGTATCTGCATCAATGATATATGCTGCTGAAGCATCTCCACCTTCAAGCCCTTCAGCTACGTCAGCTCCGATGCAATACTCTCTGTCTGGATCAAATTCACTAAATACTTCAAACTCCCCACGCTCATCCTCAATGAATTTGACCGATGTCCAGTCATAACCCGCACCTTCAATTGCCGGAGGAATGACTACTGAGTATTTGATTCCTTTTTTGGTATGCTTGGTCATGGCGTCAAGCTTGTCTTGATTGAACACCGTCCGGCCTGTGACCAAGAATGCCTCTTCTGGTGTGGAAGGATACTCCTGCCGGAATAGCTTTTCATCACCTTCAAAGTCATTCCTGATTGTATAGCGTCGCCATTCTAATTGCTCATCAGCTAAATTGAACTTTTCTTTTAACTCGATCTCTTCCTTGGTGAGTTCAAAGTCAACCGGAAGCTTCATCCGATAATCCGGCATATCGAACCATGGGAAGAACAGTGGAATGTAGTCGTTCTTACCGGCTACAGCGTTATCCCACATTTCTTTATATATCTCAATGCCGTTTGCTGTGGATTCGATGATACCAACTGTGCGAGGTTCCTTGGAAAGGGCGGCGAATAGGGAAGCAAGATGTTTCTTCTTACGGTTCTCCGGCCAGAACGCCAGCTCTGATATATGGAGGTAATGAATCGTCTCTGAACGGGCAAGGACTCGGTTCTCTGCGGACTGCACTGTGATCTTGGATTTAAGCCCCGGCTCCTTTTTACGATCAACGTCCTTCATTGCCGGGCTTTCGAACGTAAGGCGGCGGCTGTTGTTCCGTTTGCGCATTGGTTTAATGTGCTCGGGTATATAGTCATAGTAAAGCCGAAACATATCGTAAAGGTTTTCTGAGGCGCTCGAGTCTTGAGCTACAATAAATGCATTCTTCGCCTCCTGCAATGAAGACAAATAATAAATAATAGCTTCTGTTGTCGTGGAGAATCCCATCTGCCGTGCTTTCAGAATGATTATACGTACAGGCTTGCCTAAATTGATCTGTTCAAAGACAGTCTTTGCAAGTTTCTTTTGAGCCTTGTTAAGCGTGAGTGGTACGATATCCCCCGTCTTAGTCTTAATCCGGAGGAATTCAAAACAAAAGGCCTCAAAGTCATCAAGGTTTCCCTTGAGTTCTTTAAGGCCTGCTGGATTATCTCTATATTCACTTTCGATCTTTCTGTTTATTTCTCCAGCCAGATCAATGTACTTTAGTTTCGGACCTTTTGCTCCTCCGATTGCTTCAGCTGCTTTACGGATCTGTTCATGCAGTTTTGCCAGCACATCTATTCACCGCCTCCTGTATAAAGCTTCTGCTGATCAATCAATTGCTTCATTCGTGGGTTGGCGGATATACGGATGATCGAACGGTCATAAGCTCCATCACTAGACTCTTCCTGGAATATCTCCATGAAGATGTTAATGTACTCTTGTACCAGCTCGAATTGGAACGCCTTCTCCCTTAATGCAACAAGGAACTTCATGTTCTCGCGTACCTCACGGTTAAGTGATACTATTTCAACTACCTTCCGACGCAACTCCACTTCAAATGAATTCTGCCAGCCTTCAATAAAGCTAACGTAGTTGAACTCCTCACCGTCTTCCATGAGTTTATTTATGAGTTCATCCATTTCTTCTCTGAACAACTTCGGTAGATCGTCCACCAGTTCAAAACGATCAATGAGGCGTTTGGTTGCATCAAGGTTGGTTTGAATAATATCTATCTCCTGATGAACTGTCTTAATCACACGCCTGCGGTCAGCCACAATTGCGTCTTTCTTCTTGGCTTGTTCTGCCGTCCCCTTCTCTTTGACATACTTCGCTACAGCTGTATGCGATACTTGCTCGTTAGCCCATTCAGAACATTCTTCAGCGATTGCTCGTACAGTCTTTCCGTTCCTCACACCAGCCCACACAATTTCCTGACACCCTAATGTTTCTATCTTCGATGGCTTTGCCACTGAGCATACCCCTTTTCTATTCTTGAAACGTTTGTAACGTCTTGTAACGCTTGTAATGGCATTTTGTAACGTTTGAAGCGTTACAAGTTTGAATGCATATAATGAAGAGCCTTATTCTATAAGGGTTTAACTTGTAATTCTTGTAACGTTACAGAAGGCTTACAAGCAAACAATTGGTTAAGGAAAATTTTCCTTAACAAATAAAAAACGCCCTTCATCGGCGCTGTCGGTTGTTGCCTATATGATTTGCTGACCTTCGTTAATCTGGAAGTTATCCAGTGTAATCCGATCATCATGTTTCCTTGCCCAAGCTAATGCCCTCGGTACATCAAAGTGACTGTTACCATAGCATGTGATCAGCACAACCTTTCCTTCGCGAATAGTGAATATCCACCAGGCATCATAGATCTTGATGAAATCTCCATCTCGTCTGTAGTCCCCTACTGCCAATTGTTCACGTCCGGCATCCCGAATCTCTTCAAACGTCGCCGGCCCTACCCTTTCAGTGAATTGCTCATGTGCATGAATAGTCAGCTCTAATCGCAATCCATTTAGTATCATTGTTATCTCTCCTTAAGTATAATTTTGTTTCATAGAAATAGAAAAAGCGCCCAAAGAGGCGCTACTTGATGAAGATATACTGGTTGTATGTACAATGTAACATGAATTTAATTCGAATTTACTACGTCAAAAGTCTATGAAAAGATAACTTTGCGATTTTCCTATTGATTATCGTAAGCCTGAATGAATCTCTCCCAATACTCTCGTTCAACAATATGTGTCCGCCCCTCAACCATAACACTCCGTTTCTTACGGTCAACTCCTCGCACTCGCCGAAGGTTGATATGTAGTTTATTGGATATACGTTGCATATCTGCTTTCTCCAATTCCTTAGGCATTAGCATTGCTGCTACACAATCTTCGTTTAGTATGCGGTAATTCCCATTTGCTGTAACAGCTAAAATCGTGTCGCTTGCTCCTCGCATCACCTTATTAATATCTTTTCCGTTGATTATTATGATTTGATCACTCCCAGTGGGAATAGCAAATATCTGTTCTTGCTTCTTAAGCCATCCTTTCATTACCTTCAGTAATGGATCAGAATTCATAGTTATTCCTCCGCTGATGTTTCAGAGAGTCTTCTATGCACAGCGGGAGTTATCCTCTTGGTAATTTATTCCTATGTACATTAAAAAGCGGTATCCCATCCAATGCCTCCAGGACATTGTCAGCATACCGCTCGTTTGTTTTGATGTAGGCAAGGATTCACACCTTGCATGGTAAATTTAGCGGTATCTCGTTTCTGCCCGATATTGCTGAAGCTTCAGCGCCCTTTTACCGAAGGCCATTAGCTACACCGCTACATTGCGTCTACCTATTCCGTCACCACATCAATAAAAAAAGCACCCTAAGGTGCATTTATCTATCCAATATATTTTTTTTAATCTTTTCAACGTCATACTCAATGTTTTCTAGCGATTTTTTAAAAGCGTGAAGATTATCAGAGTTATTTTCAATGTTTTTCAGTCTGCTGTTTATTTCGGATAAATACTGAAGCATCTCTTCCGCCTGTCTTTCATTCACTTTCTCACCCCCGTTCTAATATGAAAGTTCGGCGTGAGAAAGCATTTCCCTTTTTTGGCAAGGAAACTTTTCCTGCTTTGCGAGCAGTACAACCATTTCCCCGAATTACCAGGTATTTAACAACCAATATCCCATATACAGGAATATCACTTTACAGATCAGCACGTTTTAGGCAAATTGCTTTACACGCAAAATGTAAAGCACTATGAATTCTGTTCATCCTTCACCGTTTTGCTCCAGCCACACTTACAGGTGCGTTCAAATGAGTTTTCGTCAATGTTGATTGTTCCTTCACCTGCTCCAATATTTCCATTCCCACACTTTGGGCACTCAGCATACTTCTTTGAAAGCCTAATCGCCTCTGCGAACTTCATAGATATTACCTCCAAATTTCCAAACGCTTGGTAATATGAAAAAGCAACCGATGGCGCATATCTACAAGCCCATGTTCCAGAGCCTCCCTTAGCGTTTACCCTTAAAAAGGCCATCAATTGCCACTAAATAACGCTCATACAAACCGTGAGACGTATACGGTGATTTGCGCTCTTTACTGAGCCCAGCAGTTACGCTGAAAAGCTGAACCGCTAACGATTCGACCTCATACATAATATACCATATTCAAAACATAAAAACAGCCGATGGTGTTCAGACCTCCGGCTTCTCAGGCCATCCCCTTCACACATACCCCCTAGGCGGGTCATCGACTGTTTTTATGGTGCGCCCATTTATCCGTGAGCACAAACGGTTTATTGTTGGGCGGTAATTTATAATATGCGGATACCGCTAATCCGCCATGCCCCGGCTTGGGCAACAATGTGCACCTTTAATGCTTCGGGGTATTCCCCTCTGTGCACTGTCTCCAATTAGTAGTTCGACCCGGTTATTTATTTACGTATCCGGTTCACATTCTCGATCCATATCTTTAGCCGCTGAGATCACGGTTGCCCAGGAGGTGTTCGGGTATGAGCTGCGGTGTGATGTCCCGTCACAGATTGCCGCAACCAGATATAGAGTAGTACGGAAGCTCTCGCCTCGGTATCTTTATTATATTTGGGGTATTGTGCTGCTACGCTACGGAAATTACGCCTTATTATGTGAATGGGCAAAAAAATACCGCTCCAGGTATCTACCCTTCGCGGTTGAGTTGTCTTAATCCGATTTCGCCTTCTTTGTTTCGTCCACGCCCATAATCTATCGTCACATGATCCAGCGTCCCATTAAACAATAACGTGTTAGCAAGGGATGCGATGACCCTCCGGCGCTTCTCGGCAAACGTAGTAGCCTCTATGCTGTAGATTCCTTTTTTCCTTTCATGTCTCATGTACTCTACTGCGTCTTTGTATCTGAACTTCCTTTCACCAGTGAACAGTAATTCTACGATCTTGTACTCATGTGGATCAATGATGTTATTTGCCGCGTGCATCACAGCCTCTGTAACTCGTTTATACAGCATGTAATTAAGATGGCGTGTCTCTTTAGCAATGAGTACGTTGGCTGGCAAATTGGAGACGTGGTCGCTTGTGCTGAGGCGTTTGACTGCTCCTTCTGCTCCCGCCATATCGAAATCATTAAGTCCGTGTTCCTGCGGCTGCTTGAGGACGAATTCATAACTGTCCACCAGCCCCTTGATGGTCCGATAATTGTTTAGCAACCACAGGGCTTTCCTGATATCCTCCTGGTCAGCGTTGGTGAAGAACTGGACCTGATAAGCTCTTGTTATATCTGCGAGATCATTCTTAGGAGTAAAATCTTTATGCGGTACTGGAATTATCTCAATCATGGACATAACCTCCTTGCGGTTGTCTTACATATTTACGATTAGTATAGAGTGAATTTCATCCATGTTTACTACGGATTCTCGTCCTTCTGGTATGCCGTAGGATTCGAATCCTCGTCGTAGAAATTCTTCATAATCTTCATCCATTAGATTGTAATCATGTATCTCAAGTGCTGTCTTCAAGTTAGTTCAACTCCTCAAGTACATATTCTTCTGCCATAAGTAATTGCTTTGTATGTTCCATTTCACTTTCTGACGGACGTACAATGTACTCTTCAACATAAATTGGAACGATATGGTTTCGGCATCTATTATAAGTAACCTTGTAATTTGGTCTTGGTTCAGTTGTAAGATCGAATTCGCCTTTCTCCAACTTCCTGATGTATAGTTCTAAAATGTCCTGCTGTGCATCATTGCGCTGGAAGCGAATTTCATCGTTGATAGGTAATTGACCATCTAACTCTTTGAGATGTTCCTTCATATCCTCCAACAACTTTTCTGCGTCTATCAGTTTAGGCATTGTCTGTTTCCTCCCATTCGACTGTAGGGTAACGCTTTGTCAAATTGACTACAGCTTTGCATTTATTGCATTCGTGTGGATACTGTGGAGGAATGCTCATAAGTATATGACTTGATGGTTTCATTTCTCCGCCGCATTCACATCTGTAACGAACTCCGTAAGGCTTAACCTCAAATCTTTCTTCACTCATTGTCTTATTCCTCTCTTTATGGGGAGCAGATTATAATTAAACCTTATCCGGCCCCCGTTATCACTGGGATTATTCGGTCTGACTCGATGGCCTTCGGCCTGTACTGCCACTTAAACTAATTCGTACTCACCTTGATCTAATCCATCAGTCACATCGTAGAAAGGGCTGTACCCTGAGACATTTCCATTTGCATGCATTACGCCATCATAAATCTTTCCTTTTTCGAATACTTGGCGCATGTGCCCCCAATCATCCCAATAGATATCTTTCAAAGCTCGAAACTTAATCGGTTTACCCATCCTCTTCTCCCCCTTATACCTCATCTATCAAGTCATCAATTTTTTGAATTGATTCTTTCACTTCAAATGATCCGCTAGTGGTATGAATCATGGTATGTGTCTTGCGAGAAATTTCTGTGTACGCAACCAGATGCTCTACATTAATGCAAAATGTGTGTCCGTTTGGTTGATTCAGCTTTATAAACTTTGCCATCTGTTATCCTCTCCTTATACCTCTATTAGTTCTGGATTCTCGTAGATGTTGCCGATAATTTCTGTTAAATTGAGTTGTCCATCAGATTCTAAATAGCGATAAAAACTAGGATTTCGTGTGAACGCCATGAATGCACAATGCTCTTGCACCCATTCGATTTCACCAATCGTATTCTCGTTTTGAATAAAATCCCCTTCGTATATTTCCCGACCGTTCTTGTCCTTTAATCCGGTGTATTGCAGCCAAACTGTGTCCTCCGAAAAATCTTCCAAGTGTGGGAAGTCCAGCAACCATTGTTCTAGCGTATGACCATAAGTCATCTTTTTGATTGTCGGCAACCATGCCTTGTATTTAATCTCTCTGCCCATCGTGTATCGTCTCCTTTGATTGGGGTCTCAGCCCCCTACTTATAAATCCATCCTTCTATGTCAGGCGTTTTACTTTTGTAGTGAGCGCCAATACCATAATGCTGTATTACAAACACTCCGCATTTCTTGCATTTCCACAGGTTCGATTGTGTGCTTCTATGGTTTGCGATGATCTTATGATCATGTCTGCATAAATACTGTTTTAGTTTTAACGTGTGTCTCAGCCCCCTTATAAGTTCAGTACAGCCACCAGAGCTGCTTTACAGATTTCTTTACACATCAGTTGCCCATTCTATGGCGTCTAGGTTGGCAATGAGGGCAGATTTGCAAATCGCCTCAGGCACACTTTTGCTAACTGCTTGCCCACGTCCAATACGCACCTCGACTTCTTTCGCCAAATTGTTCATCTTCATATCCCACGACCAACCTGAGTCTTGCATGTGTTCCAGCACTTCCCATGCTGCGGATATGTCGGATGAATATAAAGGGACATCTCTATGAATTGTTCTGTCGTATTCCGGTAGGTAGTATCTAGGAAGTTGTAGTTGTGTATCTTCCACTAGATCCATACCAATTACTTTATCAGCCACTAGAGCATCCAGTTCCCGTCCCGGCTCCATCGCCAGTATCTCTTCCCTTGTGAGTGTCATTGGTCCACCTCTGCCTCAGTGGCATCCGTTTCTACTTTCCAGCCGCATTTACATGTGCGTCGAAAGTTGTCACCTTCAATTTGTAGCGTACCTTCACCATTTCCGATATTTTCATTACCACATTCTTGGCAAGCTCCATACTTTTTCATCAGTATCATTGATAAATTGAGATTCATTGGGTACCACCCTCCTGATTAACGTGCTTCACGACTTCTTCAAACGTGAATTTCTCCGTGATCGCTGGATGCATATATTTCTTCCATGCCTCTTCATAAGAGCAGTTGAACATTCGGCATATTCCTCTAAGCGCTTTTGATGCAGATTCTGGTGTCAATGGTTATCTCCTTCCCTAATCTCCATTTTCCGGTTCCACTCCATGATGATGAAATGCCTCAACAACCTTTTTGTTGTTTTTTCATCAAGCCCATTTACGTATTCTTTTAAATCTCTCAGGTGCCACCCTTCTCCATCCGTATCTGTGAATCGTGTTCGGATTTCTTCGACCTGTTCCATATACTCACGCATCATAGATTCAAGCACTATCTACTCCCCTCCTTGGGTGCTGGGGTATCTGGGTAAAGGGATAAAAATGAATTTATTCTCAGTACAATTTCGCTGTCTGTATCGGTCAGACTGTATATAGAACCGTAATAGTCCTCTACGCTGGCCCATGTACTGTGCAACGTGAATACACTTAATAGTTCTTCAAGCGCCTCTTTCAACCGTTGTTCCCGTTCTCCGCGCTCTTTGGCTTCTTGGAGCCAGTAAAGCATCGGTTCTGTCCAAGCAGGAAATGCATCGTGCTTAATTGTGCCCTGAACCAAGTCCATATCCTTTTTCCAGTCCCTTTGTGTCATTGGGGGTGTACCTCCTCATTCCTCTCTATTTTTTCGATAACAATAAAGTCACTTTTGTCGAAATGCATTGCAGTTACTGGTTCGTACTCTCCGTTTTCCCAATCAGTGTCAAAGCGATCACGATCATCAATGTAACCTCCGAAAAAACTATCTTGTTCTATCCAGTAAATAAGTTCCTTGAATTTTTTATCATCTTCACCATGCCATCCGTATAGGCTGTAGCTATCAGGGCTATATGGCCAAGCTGCACCAACAACCTCAGTGTCATGCAAATTACGAAATGCTTCGGCCATCTTCTCTAGAACTTCATCCGATGGAGGTGCCGGATCATAATTAGCTTTAATTTCATCTGCGCTTTTGCTCGCAGTATTGAATCTCAATTTATAGATTTCCATGGTTAGTTCCTCCCTTAGTGGGAGAGGAGGGATACTCCTACTCCCTTAATGATCTGGTGCGGCCCCCGGCTACGCCTGGGCTTATGCTGTCGGACGATGGCCTCCGGCCATAAATGTACCTGTATCTACGAACTGGCTATTTTTTTGAATAGTCGGTGGATAGGTCTGGCACTTTACGCTCAATAATCTTCAGTTCCATGCATGTGGGGCATGGCTTTCTCCC
Organism: Paenibacillus sp. FSL H7-0716; assembly: GCF_038002705.1. Taxonomy (NCBI): domain Bacteria; kingdom Bacillati; phylum Bacillota; class Bacilli; order Caryophanales; family Paenibacillaceae; genus Paenibacillus; species Paenibacillus sp. FSL H7-0716. The sequence goes on along the minus strand of NZ_JBBODA010000030.1, from coordinate 1,018 downwards.
AAATTCCCCTGGCCCCTTTGGTACATGCTTGACCCCGTTGCATGTGCTACACCGTTCTTTCGGGTCAGTCCCCGTTTTCTTAGGTTTCATCTTTGTGACCCTGAGATAGCGTGATATATGCCGCCTCTGCCCTCTCTCGGGGGCAAATGTTTGTCTTATCCTTTACCTGTGGCATGACTTGTCGCTCCCTTCCTTATTTCCTACAGGCTCCCACTCACTAACCCCTATAGCAACCTTTAAGCTTTTTTTCATCATTTTGTGATGACTTTCCCAACTGAATGAACCATCCGCATTAAATATAGGTAACTTCGGACGTTCTAAAATCCCTTTTACATTGGCTATGGTCTGCTGTGCCTCTGCTAGCTTTCCTTTAACAAATATCAGTTCGTTGTAGTATTCAGAGGATCTGGCACACTGTTCATCGTGTACAGCGAATATCTTGCGTTTATCCTCTTTCAGATCATTAACCTGTTGTTGTGACTCTTCTAGAGCAGCCAGCAGGTCCATAGAGATTGATTGCAACGTATCGTTTGATGCTATGGATAACAGTTTTTTAGTTTCTTCGATTTCTTCTGGTGTCATAGGATTAGTCATCGTCCGTATCATCCTCCTCGTTATATAGATTGTCTGGGTGTTGGCGGCTGTGGCGTATGTCCTCAAGCATACAAAGGATTGTCGCGTGCTCGGATAGCATGCCGGCGCGCCCAGAGTATTTGAGCCTATTCAGTTCGTTTCCTCCACCGCGCCGCGGCTTCGTACCATGCTTCTCAATCCTACGGAGCTTCCGACGTAGATACTGCCGCCGCTTATCCATACCTTGCAGGAGCAGTTCAAGTGTTTCTTCAGCCGATCTCATTCCTAATATCCGTTGGATTGACGATCGTGGTTTACTTTGTTCTTGGCTGTATATGCTTCTGCAATCTGCTCGAAGGTAAATCCTAGTCGTTGCTCCCCGAGGCTATAAAAAACGAATAGCGCCGACCGGAAATGTTCACGTTGAAACTTAGCGTTATCATTA
>NZ_JBBODA010000029.1:0-73623 GCF_038002705.1 Paenibacillus sp. FSL H7-0716 | reverse complement strand
CTGGGTCCGTAAGACTGTGGAGGACGGTCGACGGATTAGATTACGGGAACGAACAGTGATAGATGAGGAGCGGTCAGCGGCAGTGGGTATCTGTCAGCCGCAGCGGAGTTCGGACAACGGCAGCGGAGTTTCGGACAGCCGCAGCGGAGTTCGGACAACGGCAGCGGAGGTTCGGACAGCCGCAGCGGAGTTCGGTCAGCGGCAGTGGGTATCTGTCAGCGGCAACGGAGGTTAGTCAGATGCAGTCGAGGTGCGAACAGCGGTAGCCGGAGGTACGGACAGCGGCAGCGGAGGTTTGGACAGCCGCAGCGAGACACGGTCAGCGGCAGCAGAGTTCGGACAGCCGCAGCGAGACACGGTCAGCGGCAGCAGAGTTCGGACAGCCGCAGCGGAGGTTCCGCCAGCCGCAGTGGAGTTCGGTCAGCGGCAGCGAAACCTTGTGATGAGAGCGACAGAAAAGTACCGTAAGAGGAGCAAGTCACACTAGACCATAAACACCAAGAAGCGATTCCTCCATAACGAGGAATCGCTTCTTTGACATGCTTTTGCGGCTTCTAGAATAAAGAAATATGGTCTCTTTTCGTAGAAGAGTTACTTACAAAGCCATTCTATAGATCTCAACTACATCTTCACGCTCAAGCTTGCGGAAATTACCAAACGCTCCGAAACGAACAGCCTTGTCAGCCATACTGCCGATCTCGCTGTCATCAATATCATAATCACCGAGCGTCTTCGGCGCACCGATGGAATCCCAGAAATTACGCAGAGCCTCGATACCCTCCAGCCCGATTTCTTCATCAGTCTTGCCAGCAGGATCAACTCCGAACACATTTACTGCAAGCTGACGGAAACGCGCAGGATTTGTGCTGAGGTTATATTTCATCCATTGCGGGAACAGAATCGCCAAACCTCCGCCATGTGGAATATCGTATACAGCCGATACTGCATGCTCGATATTATGAGTCGCCCAATCTCCGGCGAAACCCATGCTGACCATTCCGTTAAGCGCCATCGTACCACAGTACATGATGGTCTCACGCAGCTCGTAGTTATTCAGATCTTCGATAAGCTTCGGCGCAGTTTCAATTACAGTGCGCAGCAAAGTTTCACAGAACCCGTCTTGTACCGGTGTATTGCCGTCTGTATGGAAATAGTGCTCCAGTACATGTGACATGATGTCCACCATGCCATAAACGGTCTGATCACGTGGCAGAGAAAAAGTGTTCTCTGGATCAAGAATCGAAAATGCCGGGTAGGCATGCACGCTGCCCCAGCCCATTTTTTCCTTAGTAACCTCGTTTGTGATTACGGAGCCATTATTCATTTCGGATCCCGTAGCAGCCATTGTCAGCACTGTGCCCAGTGGAAGCGCGTCTTGGGCCGCTGCTTTACGCTCTACAAAGTCCCACATATCACCATCATATTTCGCTCCAACAGCAACAGCTTTTGCGCAGTCCAATACGCTCCCGCCCCCTACTGCGAGAACAAGGTCAATATTATGCTCCCGGCACAGCTCTACGCCTTTATGTACTGTGGAAAGACGTGGATTGGGTTCTACTCCAGAGAGTTCAGTCACTGTAGCGCCTATTGAACTCAGCTCAGCAACTACTTTTTCGTACAGACCACTGCGCTTGATACTGCCACCACCGTACATCAAAAGCACATTTTTACCGTACTTAGGAACCTCCGTCTTCAAAGCTTCAAGGGTACCCTGTCCAAAAATCAGCTTGGTAGGATTATAAAATTCAAATTTACGCATATGTGTAAACCTCCAGTAGTTAATTCATAATGTCTTACTCCTTCGTATTATAAACCTCTGTTTACCCGCATTCAAATTAGGTGGCTGGATTTCGTCACCCCGAATAAAAAAAGATGCCCCAAGCCCATAGGCTTGAGGACATCTTTAAATCCAAATTCACTTACTACAAAGCACCGAAGCTTGTTACAAAACGGCGGAAAGCCGCTTGACCTTCTGGAGTCCGTTTGTAAACGCCAGCGTGTTCAAGAATATGTGTAAACTTGATGCCAACTTCGTTCTGCACAATCTTGAGCGCTTCCTCGTGTTGCAGTGCAGTAGCGAATCGCTCCACCAGCTCCTGAATCCAAGCCGCATGCTGCGCAAGAGAATGACTAGGGTCATTCTTCACCGCTTCTAACAGCGCTTGATCTCCTGCAAGAATACCTGCGATGGAATCAAGCTCTTCCTTCAAACGGCCCGGCAGAATCGCCAGTCCCATAACTTCAATCAAGCCGATGTTTTCTTTTTTGATATGATGCATTTCCCGGTGCGGATGAAAAATCCCTTCAGGATATTGCTCATTAGTCCGGTTATTCCGCAGCACAAGATCCATCTCGAAGCTGCCGTCCTCGGCCCGGCGGACGATAGGAGTAACGGTATTATGAGGTTGCACTTCACCGTCAACCTCACTAAAGGCTAGCACTTCCGCCTCTGGATCGCTGTAGGCTTTCCAAGCTTCATAAAGCGCATTTCCGCATTCCAGTAGAACGGCAGGATCTTCTCCATTTAAGCGCAATACGGACATCGGCCATTTTACGATATTAATGCTGACACCCGGATAAGATGCATGTGTAAATGTATCTTCCTTAGGCGCTTTTTGAATCGGGAACGTGTGGCGGCCGCCCTGAAAATGGTCATGCGTCAGAATAGAGCCGCCAACAATCGGCAAGTCTGCATTTGAGCCAATAAAATAATGCGGGAATGATTCCACGAAGCTAAGCAGCCGCTTCAAGGTATCCTTGGTAAGCTTCATGGGCACATGATCATGATGGAATACAATACAGTGCTCATTGTAGTAAACATATGGCGAGTATTGGAAGAACCATTTTTCATTATTCAGGTTAAGCGGAATGATACGCAGGTTCTGGCGCGGCGGATGATTGATCCGTCCGGCATAACCTACATTCTCACGGCACAGCAGACATTTCGGGTAGACTGGCGGCGGGAGCAGCCGAGCCATTGCGATTTCCTTCGGATTTTTCTCAGGCTTGGACAAATTGATCGTCATTTCAATGTCTCCGTATTGCGAATCCTGCAGCCAATAGACATTCTTCGAGATCCGATCCATCCGAATATAGTTCGAATCAATGCTCAATTTATAAAAACGGTCTGTAGCCGCGGAGATGCCTTTTTCAGCAGTCAGACTATAGAACTCAGCATTTACATCCGAAGGACGGGCCATGAGAAGTCCCATAATCTTGGCATCCAGCAAGTCACGGTAAGTGTCACTATTCTCTGGGATCAATCCGATTTCAAAACCATAATCAATCAGTGCATCGAGTGGAGCCTGCGGCCCTTCCAATGGACTTTGATCGATGTCACCTACATGCGGCTCACTGAACCCGAACTGTTCGAGCAGCACATTACGGCTATAATCTTCATCGGATGGAGCTATGAGCTGCTGGCGCAGTGCGAACAGAACAAGCTGCTCAATCGCATGTAATGCTTTGTGGCCAGCAGGCGTAATCTTATTCTCGTTGTGCATTTTAATTCTCCTTCAGTAGGGTCTCAAGTTCAAGTTAAGCTAACCTAAAGTCCCTTATTCTCCGTATCCTTGCGGATTGGCAGAGTGCCAGTTCCATGCACTTTGAATGATATCTTCCAAATCTGCATTCTGCGGGTTCCATCCAAGGACGCTACGCGCTTTGTCGGAGGAAGCTACCAGCACAGCCGGATCGCCGGCACGGCGTTCTTGGATGACTACAGGAATTTCAAGTCCAGTAACCTTCTTCGCCGTTTCAATCACCTGTTTTACCGAGAATCCAAGTCCATTGCCCAGGTTGAAAATATTGCTGCTGCTTCCGCTGCGCAGGTAAGTTACCGCACGAACATGGGCGTCAGCCAGATCGCTGACATGGATGTAGTCGCGAACACAAGTACCGTCTTCTGTAGGATAGTCATCTCCGAAAACTGCGATACTGTCACGTTGCTTCAAGGCCGTTTGCAATACCAGCGGCACCAAATGACTTTCTGGACGATGGTCTTCACCGATTTTGCCACTGGCATGTGCGCCAGCTGCATTGAAGTAACGTAAGGCTACGTATTTGATGCCCAGTACTTTGTCAAACCAAGCCATCATCCGTTCCATGGTCAGCTTAGTTTCTCCATACACATTGGCTGGTTCAGTGCGGTCTGTTTCTTCAATCGGCACCTTTTCCGGTTCGCCGTAGGTTGCGGCTGTGGACGAGAATACGATCTTGTTCACGCCAGCTTTTTGCATAGCTTCTAAAAGACACTGTGTACCATATACGTTGTTGTCATAATATTTTACAGGGTCCTTCATGCTTTCTCCGACCAAAGAGCTTGCAGCAAAATGGATAACCGCTTCAATCTCATTTTCAGCGAACAGCTTACCCAGCAGTTCTTTATCACGCAGATCACCTTCGTACAGCTTGCCACCCAGCAACGCCTCACGATGCCCTGTTAGCAGATTGTCGATGACCACCACTTCTTCACCACGATCCAGCAGCTCCGCTACAGTATGAGACCCAATATACCCTGCTCCACCTGTTACTAAAATCGCCATCTGATTACACTCCCTTCAATTCTTGGACACCATTACCGATGCCGCAAACATAGAACTCGCCAACCAAACCAGATCTTGTGGTATAGGCTTCACCAACTTCACGAATAAATCGTTCTATATCATCTTCATGTACCAAAGATACTGTACAGCCTCCGAAACCCGCGCCAGTCATACGGGAACCAAGTGTGCCTGGGATACGCCCAGCTTCTTCAACCATAATATCAAGCTCTGCACAGCTAACTTCATACAAATCGCGCAAGGACGCATGCGAATCATTCATGAACTGTCCAAACTGCTTCAGATCATTGTTTTTTAATACCTCAACGGAATCTAGCACGCGTTGATTCTCTTCCACAACATGGCGAGCGCGGCGTCTTACAATTTCGTCTGTGATTTTATCTTGATGTGCTTCGAACTGTTCACGATTAAGCTGTGCCAGATAAGCTAGTGAAGGCACTTCTTTTTGCAAAATAGCCAATGCCTCATCACACTGCTGACGGCGTTCATTGTACTTGGAATCTACAAGCCCTCTGCGTTTGTTCGTGTTGCCGATAACCAATTTGTATGAACCTGTGATGAACGGTACCAAATTGTACTCAAGTGTGTCGCACATCAGCAGAATCGCATGATCACGTTTGCCGTTAGCAACTGCGAATTGATCCATTATTCCGGAGTTTACACCTACGTACTGGTTCTCAGCACGCTGGGACAAAAGTGCAATCTCAACCGTGTCTGTATCGCCACCTTCGAGAGTCAGGAACGCATAAGCAGTAACAACTTCAAGAGAGGCCGAGGAGGACAAGCCTGCTCCATTCGGAATATCGCCATGGAACAGCAGATCGTACCCTTTGGATACTGGGGTGCTTTTCTTATCCAGCTCAACCATTACCCCAATCGGATAGTCAATCCATTCACCCGTTTTGGCCTTGCCAATTTCGCTATAATCAATAGAAGCTTCGTAAGGAAAATTAGTTGATGCAAAATTCACTTTGCTGTCACTACGTGGACGCACAATCAGCGTTGTACCGAATTCCAAAGCTGCGGGAAGTACATACCCCCCGTTATAATCCAAGTGCTCCCCGATGAGATTGACACGACCTGGTGCATAAAACACCTTAGCCTCTTCCCCGCTCACCCCATATTTTTCAATAAATTTGTTATTAAGTTCCTGTATGCTCATTAATGCCACTCCATCCTTTCGCTGCTTCAGCCAGTGGGAATTAGTAAAGCGTTCTTTATGTATTCATTATAATAGATTCATTCATCCTCTGATAATGCAATCATGTGTGTAATGTATGGATAAATGTGACTTCCCATAATATAATAATTACATATATTACTGTTACTCTCTAAACTATAAGCCATTAAATAACATTAACACAAGAAAGGCTGTCCCAAATGGAGCATACTTATTCCGTAGGATCCAATCCAGTGTATTACGATAAACAGAACCTTCATGTACTGTTTGCCGGCCAGAGTCAGACCCTGCCCATGCATCAAGCTGGACCCAAGATCTATGATTATTATTTGCTGCATTTCATAGAATCTGGCTCGGGCGTTTTCCGTACAGAACATCATAAATATGAGTTGGGTAAAGGAGACTGCTTCTTGATCCATCCGGGACAATTAGTCAGTTACGTCTCGGATAAAGACCAGCCCTGGTGCTATCGCTGGGCAGCTTTTACTGGCAGCGAAGCTGACGATCTGGTGCTGCAGACAGGGTTCACACCACAACAGCCTGTGGTGACTACAACAGATGAAAGCCTCATTCCGGGTGCCCTGTCCAGCATCATGCAAGCCTTCAACGCCAACAAAGAGAGTGCCCATCTGACTTCGCTTGGGTATCTCTATCTCATTGTCGGCGAAGCAGCAGATTTGCTCTCTTCCTTCTCCCGTCTGCCCGGCGCAGAATCACAGGTTAAGCGTACTGTGAAGCAAATGATCCACTACATGGCTTCTCAATATGCGCACCCGGTCTCTATTGAACAAATGTGTGATACGCTGGGTTATAATCGAGCCTACCTGTCCCGTGTATTTAAGCAAGAGACCGGATTATCTCCGGTGACCTACTTGCTGAAGCTGCGGATTGAAAAGTCCAGACAGCTGCTGCGTGAACGACCGGAGCTGTCCGTGGAACAGGTAGCAGCATCTGTGGGGCTCACCGATGCTCTATACTTCTCTCGCCAATTCAAACGGTTTTGTGCCCAGTCACCGACGGCTTACCGGATGACTACAACAAGACAAGCAGAGAAACCTTAACGTTAGTTTGCCCTTTAATCCACAAATCCACTATACAACAACAGCCCGCCTTCCTTAACGTAAGGAACCGGGCTGTTACTGTGTTCAATATGCTATAGTTCTGTCTTTAGAATCGTTTCAATCCGCTCTAACTCCTCCGGACTGAAATCAGGATTAGCTAAAGCAGCTATATTCTCTTCAATCTGATCCACTCTGCTTGCTCCAATTAGGGCAGAAGTAACCTTGCCACCCCGGAGTGTCCAAGCCAGTGCAAACTGAGCCAGACTCTGTCCTCGTGAAACCGCAAGCTGATTAAGTGCGCGAATCCTCCGCTGCACCTCCGGTGTAATCCGGCTCTCATTCAAGGCGGCAGACGGCTTGGCAGCTCTTGACCCTTCTGGAATACCATTCAAATATTTGTTGGTTAACAAGCCTTCAGCCAGGGGTGTAAAAGCGATGCTTCCTACACCACTATGTTCCAGTACATCCTGTAAGCCGCCCTCAATCCAACGATCGAGCATAGAATAACTAGGCTGATGGATTAAGAGCGGTGTGCCCAGGCTTTGTAGAATGCTGAGGGCTTCAGCCGTCTGCTCCGCATTATAGTTGGATAGTCCTATATATAAAGCTTTGCCAGAACGCACCGCATAATCCAACGCCTGCATGGTTTCTTCAAGCGGTGTTTCCGGGTCTGGACGATGAGAGTAATAAATATCAACATAATCTAGGCCTAGCCGCTTCAGGCTCTGATCCAGACTAGCCAGCATATACTTACGTGAACCCCATTCGCCATAAGGGCCGGGCCACATGTTATACCCTGCTTTTGTAGAGATCACTATTTCATCACGATAAGGAAACATATCATTGGCAAGAACTTTACCGAACAGCTCTTCTGCTGAACCAGCTGGTGGACCATAGTTGTTGGCCAGATCAAAATGGGTAATTCCAAGATCAAAAGCACGAGTGATCATTTCTCTGCCGTTCTCGTAATTATCGATCCCACCAAAATTCTGCCATAATCCTAATGAGATTGCTGGGAGCTTGAGACCTGAGTTCCCGCAACGATTATAACGCATGTTGTCATACCGTTTATCATCTGCTACATATACCATTGCCTATCCCTGCCTCTCATTACACGCTGTTGTGAGCCTACCTTATCTTTAAACTTCTGAGCGTAATAATAATCTGGCAAGAGAAACCAAAGGACAGCTTTTTCCTCCTAGCTTAATAGATCCTTGACACTGCCCATTACTTTTCCAATTCGATCTGTAATCAGCAGATCCGCTTGATCATCATAAGGTGTGGGATCTCCGTTCAGCAGCACCGTACGTTTTCCCCGGAAATAAGTCACCAGACTGGCCGCAGGCTGAACCGTTAGCGAGGTCCCACCAATAATAAGCATATCTGCAGAGGCAATCGCTGCGACAGAGCCCATAAGCACGGAATGATCCAATTCTTCTTCATATAAAACCACATCCGGCTTGATAATTCCGCCACATTCCGGGCAGCGTGGAACGATCTCAGTCATTTCCAGCAGTTGATCCAGCCCGTAATACCGTGAGCAGTCCATACAATAGTTGCGATGGATGGAACCATGCAGCTCTAGGACACTACGGCTGCCCGCCTGCTGGTGCAGGCCGTCAATATTTTGCGTAATCACCGCTTTCAACTTCCCCTGCTGTTCCAACTCCGCTAGCAGCTGATGCGCACCATTCGGACGGGCCTCTGGATGAATCATTTTACTGCGGTAAAAATCAAAAAAAATGTCCGGTGAGGACATAAAAAAAGTTCGGCTCAGCATCACTTCAGGTGGATAAGGTGAATTGTGCTGAGTTTGATATAATCCAGCTGCGGAGCGGAAATCGGGAATTCCACTCTCTGTAGACGTACCCGCCCCTCCGAAAAAAACGATGTTGTCACTTTCTTTGATCCAAGAAGCAAGTGTCTGCAATTGATCCATGCTAAGTAGCACATCCTTTCCTTTTATTAGCTGATCAGTAAGTGATCCAGAGCTCATTAAAACCGGAAATGATTACATCTGCATCTATTAGGTGCTTCCCATCACCACTGGCGGAAATCCCAATTGCGAGGCGAAGCCCTGCACCTTTACCTAATTGCATATCGGCATTACTGTCCCCAATAATAATCGTCTCTTCAGGCGAAAGCCCTAGCTCCCGGCAGGCCAATTCAGCCATTTCAGGAGCTGGTTTTCCGCTTTTGACTCTGTCCCTAGTGACTACCGAATCAAAATAGCCTGCCACATTAAGCCATTCCAAATGCTCTCCGGTGGTCTTTGCCCCGTCGGAGGTAACCACGCCAAGCTTAAGAGATGCCGCAGAGCATTGCTCCAAAAAAGAATGAAGTCCCGCTAAAGGCTGTGCCATACGGCGTCGGCGTAATTCATACATCGCGTTTTTAGTTATGCTTTTCACACGGGTCAGTGCTTCATTCCAAGGAACTCCTGCTGCATATAGCTGCCATGCGAGTACACCGTAACTTTCTTCCTCTGTAGCCATGGTAAGCGGCCCCGCCGGGTCGTACCCTATTAACTTCCCTTGCGGATCATGTTGCGTACCCAGCACCTTGCTGCGCTCTACAATAAATCCCGCTCCCATGATCGCAAGTTGATCTTCCAGTCCAAGCAGCACAAGCTCCGCCCAATTCCCCCAGGTGGCTAATAGATCGAGTAATGTCCCGTCTTTATCAAACAATATTCCGGAGCAGGGAACGCATTCATCGTTAATGTGTAATACTGGCATGAATTGTTTCCTCCCTCTGTTGAATGACCCGTAACTACCTCAGATTTCCAAGCCAATCCAACAGGGCACTTACTGTGCGACTCCGCTGTTCTTCCTCGGATATTGTGGCTTCGCCGTCCCCCTTCTGAGGCCCGTAGCTGCCAAATTGCGCATGATTCCCACCTACGATTGAACTATAAACTGTATTATCTGGCAGATAGGAGCGGCCTTTGTTATAGCTGTCTCTGTCAATCACTTGATCCTCAGTACCCACAACCGATAACACTGACAAAGTAGTCTCTCGTAGACTGCCCTTTTCATCTGGATAAGAGGCTAAGAAAAATACACCTTCCAGCTGGTCCGTATGCTCCATTGCGTAACGTGAGGCCATGACACCCCCAAGTGAATGTCCACCCAGCACAAAAGATTGCTTCGGATGCACACGAATAATCTCTTCTGCGGCATCCCCCTTCGTTACCGCTAAATTAAACGGCATTTTGGCGATGTAGAAGGGATGCCCTGCAGCAGCGACGCTCTTCGCAAGAGGGGAATAAGCTTCCGGTTTAACCAAAGCCCCAGGATAAAATATAATCGAGGCGCCTTTAGTAATGGAAGGTTCGAACGAAATCCAATTATCATTCTGTTCGACGGTAACTCCACCACTTGAAATCAGTGCGGTTTCGGCTTCTTGAGCCGGTGCATATGGCGTCAAATACTTCCATATCAGCAACCCGGCTACAACTAAAATAATCAATACAAAAATAGCGGCGCGACGCTTAGTTATTCTTCTCTTCAACATGTTCCACTCCCAGATGTTAATGCATATAAAAATTATAGTGGAATCCCTCTATTCTAACAACCTTCAACACATCGCCACATTTCGCACACATGATAACGCTTTCCTTTGTGACTTAATTCACAATTAAATCAAAGAAAATCTAGTATTTTAAAATTAAATTAATTTGCATACAGCATAATTTGGAGGCTAAATCATGGTAGGGGAAAACTCGCTGGAAACGCGCGGAGAAACCTTTTTTCTCAACCTGCGTTTTATGCTTATTATCACTGTTTTTGCCGGTAATGCAATTGAACCTCTGATTAACAAAATGAGCGGAATACACGGATTATATATGTGGATTTTCAGCTTTCACATGCCGCTGTTCGTACTGGTGACCGGCTATTTCGCCAGAAAAAGCCTTGCCGGAACTACCGGCCGTAAAATGCTGCTGCAAATTGGATTGCAATACCTCATTTTTCAAAGCTTATATTCCGCACTCGACATTTCCCTCTTTCATGTAAGCAACATCCAGCATTCCATTTTCGCACCCTATCTGCTCCTATGGTTTCTGGCCAGTCATGCCTGCTGGCGCCTCCTGATGCTCGGTATGAGCAGATGGTCCATAACCGCTAAGCTCCTCTTCGCTGTAGCAGCGGGGGTGGCTGTCGGATATCTCCAGCTGGACGGTGTATGGTTTAGCATCAGCCGTACCTTTGTATATTTGCCTTTTTTCATTATCGGCTATCATTTCTCCTTCGAAACCTTCGTCAAGCTCTATCAGAAATATATCAAAATCTTTGCAGCAGCAGCCTCCGTTCTACTCCTTGCCATCATGGCCACATGGGGAGCAGGATTTCCCTTTGGCTGGTTATATGGCAACATGACCTATATGCAGCTTGATGCCAATGTATGGTATGCAGGCGTATACCGCCTGGGACTGTACGGACTACAAATTGTCGCTTCACTTGCTTTCCTCGGTCTTGTACCTTACGGAGCGAGCCGCATGACCGACTGGGGACGCCGCACGTTGTATGTTTTCCTGCTTCATGGTTTTATCGTTCGTCTGGCTGCCGTTTCCGGGATTTACACCTATATTGGCAATGCTGCTGGGGCAGTAGTCCTGCTGCTCACCGCCTTATTATTCACCGTATTGCTGGCTCAGCCGTCAGTTAAACGGCTCTTTCACCCGCTGGTTGAGCCGTCCGTTGACTGGATGATCACCCTTCAGCGTGCCGCCCTACGGCGCACACTCTAACTTTACATCCAGAACAAACAAAGCAAGGCGGTTCCTTGGATACGAAGATTCGTTTCTGAGGAACTGCCTTGCTTTGTTCATCTCCTAAGCTAAAGTTCAACTTCATCCTGATCCATGGTATATTTTACCTTCATCATAATATGTTGTTCATAATCGCCAAACTGGCGCCCGAACAGGTTAAGTCCGCCTTGATGAACTGCATCAGGGTTGATTCCAATGCGCAGCCGCAATTTGGGGCTCCGGTTAATCAGAAGATCATTTAAGGAAACATTCGACACCTTCTCCATATCAAGTGTCGTCTTTTCATGGTCAACACGCCAGGTCTTGAGAAACCCGTATTGTGTAGATCCATCCCACCACCAGTTCGGATTCAGCTTGCCCCGCCGGTCACCGAAATCACCGGGACTGGTCCACATGCCAATCTCTGAACCATTCACCCATACAGAGATGTTCGAAGGCCAGTTCTGGTCATAATTCGGAGCTTCCGAACAGATCTCCATGGATAATTCCAGCGATTCAATTTGTGCTCCGGAGGGGATATCCATAGGCAGCAAATATTCCAGGAATCCTTTGCGGAGCCAGATCAGCTGAGCGTTGACATGTTTAGGGTGATAAAAACTCGACGGTTCATCTTCTTTGATAATAAGACCCTCACTATTAGCCATTCCGCAAGTAGGAGATACCTCACAATCGCTATAATGGCCGATCGGCATCTCTACTTCATAGACATGAGTTAATCCCTTTGACATCGGCTCTTTCAAATTCAAGGCAATATGAAGATCATCATAATTCCGGCTGCAAACTTTCATCGCCCCGCGTGAAGCCGGAAGCAATTCTGTATGAATTAATTCTGCTGCTTCTAACACTTTAATATTGCTTGCTACCGTCGAGACTGGAAGCTTCAGCCTCTCAGCGATTTCAATAATATTTAAGTTTTTGGAGTTTAAGAGCCGAAGAATATCAACCCTAGAACGAGTTGATAAAGCATGCGTTACTGTGACTAATTTTTCCGGGTCGTTTAAGCTAAGTTCCAGCACAAATCAGCTCTCCTTGTATCCTAATAATTATCCTAATCTTACTTCTTAATGAGATGAAAAACAATTACACCTACAGGCCTTTTCACCTAGAAATGACCTCCGGAAAACCGGAAGCCATTTCATATGTCTCTTAGGTTTGTTCGATTCACAATGGCTTAATATCAATGAAATCAATTTCTCCGTAACCTTCGCCTTTGGTAAAACGAAGCTTGTTCATGCCTGCTTTCAGTTGAATCCGGGCTGTGGACAGCCCCCAATTCTCCCACCCTTTATTGGTGATATAGAATGGGCCGAAAGGTCCTGCATTGACACTAAGCTGAAAATTCGACCAATTCCCGCCAGCCGTCCCATTCGCCGTTCGAGCCAAAAGAATATATTCGCCTGCGGCTGCCGCATCAACCGAAAATTCCACGTAACTGTCCGGCGTATCAATATGACCTGCCTTAAGTCCACCCGAGCCCTTGGGACTCGAAGAGGCATAGGCAACGCCGCCAAATGTCCCTGTTTCCGCTTCGTAGCGGGTATGCATGGTTTCACCTGAAGGCAAAGTTATCGGAAGATTAGGGTCAACGGGAATGCCCAGATTAGGTGTATGATCAGCATTCCAGCTGAATTTCTGCATCCGCACCTCGCGGTTCCAACCAGCGTTGTTGTATTTGGCGACATGGTACATGATCCAATCCTCTTGGCCGTCAGGAGACTTTGTAAACGAATGGTGTCCAGGTCCATAAAGTCCATTTCCTGAAGAAAAGATAGGCTGATTGCGTTTATTCCATGATGCCGGATTCAACAGATCACTGGAGATGTCTGCTGTGATCAGTCCCAGACAATAATCATTAGTCCAGCTTCCACTTGCCGAGTAGACCAAACTAATGACTTCTCCATTTATAATCACCTGCGGTCCTTCATTCACATTTGGGGAATGATTCGTTTCCCAGCTATACGTTGGTCTTGAAATCTCTACGCGTCCGGAATCAATGGTCCAGGGATTACTCATATGCGCGATATAGAGATTCTGCCGCACATTAACATTCTCCTCCCAGCCGGACCAGATAAAATACAGCTCGCCGTTCACTTGCAGCACAGTACCGTCTATAGCCCACTTATTGCTTGAATCTGTGATCTGGCCTTTGTACTGCCAAGTTCCCTGCATCGGGTCTGCCGCTGTGTTCTCCATTACATGCATGCGGTGGTTTACGTTATCTCCGTCGTCCATCGCATAGTAGATATACCAAGCTCCGTTTATATAATGTAGCTCAGGCGCCCAGATGCCACTACCGCCCGTGTTGACAACTTTAGTAGGCGCTGCATCAATAGTGGTCAACTGGGCTGACTTCCAGAGAGTAACATTGCCACCTGTTGTTTTGGTGAAATAATAGAAGCCATCTGTATGTTTATACACCCATGGGTCCGCCCCGTCCTGCATAACCACGTTGTAAAAGTCATTATGATCAGAGACTGCAAGAGTCACCTTCCCCATTGGAAGAATAAGAAGAACACTTAAGGCGACCAGACATTTTTGCCGGAAATTCACTTTCATAATCTATCACATTCCTTTCGAATGAATAGTTACGTAGCGCCTCTAATCTTCAATTGCAGCCTTACGCGCATTGATGCCGCGGATACGCTCGGGGTCGAACTTCGGCTGTCTGTCATAAGTGTACAGTCCATTGACTTCCTGCTCCACATCGTACAGCTGGGTATAGCAGAATCCAAACATCTGCGGATGATCCAATAGAACATTCGTCAACCCCTCGTAGCGTTCGATAAACATTTGCTCTGAGGTCGGTCTGTCCCCATACCCCCATGATTTTTCATCCTTCTGCTGCGGGTTCCACCAAATTCCGCCATACTCGCTGATGAAGTAAGGTTGACCTTCATACGTTTGGCGATCCGGGAAGGTATTGAATACTTCTCCGCCACTTTTCATCGGTTCATATCTGTCCCGGAACGTCTGCGGATTCTGGTCATAGTCATGAAGATCGAAGATGTCTGTAGCCACATGGAAGTTGCCGCTTGTATCAATTACTGGACGTGTTGGATCCATACGTTTTGTTACGTCGTAAACAATCTGGAGCACGGGGTTATGCTGTTTCACACCGTCCCGGTCCCAAGTCTCATTAAAAGGGCACCAGCCGATTAGCGCGGGATGATTGAAATCACGCTGCATACCTTCGAGCCATTCCGGCAGGAAGTGAGTCAGGCTATCCGCTCCAGTAATATTCAGCCCCCAATTGGCATGTTCTCCCCAGACAAGATAACCTAATTGGTCAGCCCAATAAAGATAACGCGGCTCAAAGATCTTCTCGTGAAGCCTCGCGCCATTGAAGCCAAGCCCTATTGAGATTTCGATGTCTCTGCGCAGATCTTTATCAGTAGGAGCGGTATAGATTCCCTCCGGATAAAAACCTTGATCCAGTACTAACCGCTGAAATACGGATTTCCCATTGATCCGGAATGCCATCCCATCCAGTCGTACCGTGCGGAGTCCAAAATAAGAATGGACCACGTCACTCTCCCGTCCCTGACTATGCAAGGACAACTTCAGGTCATACAATCTGGCATTTCCAACTTCCCACAAGTGAATCTCTGATAGTGGAATCGTAAGTTTTATAGAAGGTCCGGAAACGATCACTTTGCTGTCCCCAACGGGTTTGCCGCCATAAAGAGCAGTAGCGCTAAGCGTGTCTCCCGCTGCGTTCCCTTGTAGCTTCATTTCGAGGTGCACACAGCCATTGTCGGGATCAGCGACAACTTTCAGATTAGACAGATAGGTTTCAGGGACTTGCTCAAGCCATACCGTCTGCCAGATTCCTGTAGTGCGTGTATAATCGCAGCCGTGCGAATGGAACTGTTCACTCTGCTTGCCCCGTGGCTGTCGTCCCGATCGAACGTCGTCTTCAGCATACACAGTAATCACATTACTGCCCGCTAAAAGATTAGAAGTAATATCAAAGCTAAACGGAGTATATCCTCCGCGGTGCGTACCTACGGATACGCCGTTCACCCAGACCTCCGCCATATAATCAACGGCGCCAAAATGAAGGATAACTCTGCCATTTATCCAGCTCTCCGGCACGGTAAATTCCCTTTTATACCATACAGCAGCCATAAAATCTTTATATTCTACACCGGACAGCTTGCTTTCCGGACAGAAGGGCACAGTAATTGTCCCTGAGAGATTATGTTCGTTAACAGGATATCCGCGTTCCTTCCCACTTTTGCCATGATCAATTTCGAATTGCCACTGGCCGTTCAGATTGATCCACTCTGGTCGAACAAAGTCAGGGCGGGGATATTCAGGACGCGGAAGCGTTGCTTGTTGTGTCATGGTGTAACTCCTTTTAGTAAATGTTATTTATTGGATATGCATCATGATGTTGCGGATCGCTTCAAGCGGAGCTTTGGGCTGTCTATCATAGGTGAGCAGTCCGTTAATTTCCTGCTCGACATCCGTCAGCTGGGTATAGCAATACCCTTGGATCACCGGGGAAGTGAACATCGGGTCAACCACAGCCTTGAGCTTCATCAGGAAATCCTCTTCGTTCTCTGCCCCAGAATAACCCCAGCCCTCCCACTCACTTTTCTTGAAGGCAATTCCACCAAACTCGGATACGAGAATCGGCTGGCCTTGATACGAAGCTCCACCGACAAATATTTTGCGGTTGGCCGGCATCGCATTTACAGAAGATTCTGCCGTGGCATATCTCTCCTCCAGCACTGCCTGATGGCTCTCATAGTCATGAATAGTCACCAAATCTGTAGTCATATGCTCCCACCCATCGTTATACACAACAGGTCTCATCTCATCCAAGGATTTCGTTAAATGATACATAGCCAATCCGTGCTGCTGCTGGCGTGTATCAATCTGGACATTGGGCACACCCCAGCTTTCATTAAGTGGAACCCAGGTCACAATACAAGGATGGTTATAGTCGCGCTCGATAATCTCCTGCCATTCTTTCGTGAAGCGGCGGACATACTCCTCGGAATATTCGTAAGCATTGGCTGCCTCACTCCATACCAGCAGGCCGAGCTTATCACACCAATACAGGAACCGGGGATCTTCTGTCTTCTGATGTTTTCTCACCCCGTTAAAGCCCATTTCTTTCGTCAGCTGGGCATCACGTTTCAGCTCTTCGTCTGTAGGTGCGGTTAGTATCCCGTCAGGGAAGTATCCCTGATCCAGCACCAGTCTCTGGAAATATGGGCGGTTATTCAAGCATAGCTTGCCATTTTCAATCGACACCTTGCGCATGCCGAAATAACTCACTGCTTCATCAATTACTTCCTCATTCCGAAGCAATTGGAATTGAATATCATACAAATTCGGATGCTCAGGGCTCCATAAACGTCCAAGACCATGATCCGCAAAATCACCCAAGCCGATAGTGCGCAGCTGCTCAGCATTCATGATCATATATTGATCTTCCGCAATCACTTCACCGTCATACGATACCGTTATGCGCAGCTTGAGCAGATCAGCAGACTTAAATCCTTGCAGAAAGGTCCGAAGCCGGATTTCATTGCGGTCAATATCAGGTGTCATCATGGTTTTACTCAGATGCACTGCAGACAGCGGTTCAAGCCAGACACTCTGCCAGATTCCGGTTGTGCGGGTATAAAAGATGGCAGCAGACTGCTCCAGCCAATATTGCTTGCCCCGCGGCAAGGTGACATCGCGGCTGAAATCCTCTGCGCGCAGTATAATCGTATTATTTCCTTTGATCAGCGAAGGAGTGATATCGGTCTGAAATGGCGTATGTCCGCCTTCATGCACGGCCACCAGCTGACCATTCACCCAGACTTTTGCCAAATAATCTACGGCGCCGAAATGGAGGACAATCTGCTTCCCGTTCCAACCCTCAGGAACTTCAAAAGTTCTTCTGTACCACACAACATCATGAAATGAAGGATCTTCAATCCCGCTCAGCTTGCTCTGAAACGCAAAGGGTACTTGAATAACCTGTGAAAATAAATCCTTTGTGTCCGCCCGATACCATTGTTCTTCCTCACCGACATCTTCATCATCAAACGTAAAATCCCATTCTCCATTTAGGCTAAGCCAATCCTTACGGGCAAATTGGGGTCTTGGATATTCTGGACGTGGAACGGATGTGCTGCTTGCTTCTTTCAACATGGTGTACTTCACTCCTATTAAATAATTTCTATATAAGATGAACTTGTTTTTTTTGCCCGCTATCCTTTAATCGAACCTACGTAAACACCTTTAACAAAATATTTTTGCAAGAAAGGATAAACCATTAATATAGGAAGCGTAGAAACGACGATCGCACAATACTTAACCAGCTCGCGGAAAGCCGTCTGGCTCTGGGCACTATCGATGACTACCCCGCCTGCACTGCCGATTGAGGTTGCGGTAGCATCATTAGCTACTAATATTTCCTTCATTAATAGCTGCAGCGGGAACAGCTGTCTGTCCTTCAACAACACCATCGCATTAAACCATGAGTTCCAGTTCCCCACTAAATAATATAAAAAGATTACGGCCAGCGTAGCTTTGGACAGCGGTAGAATCACATTCGTTAAAATATGGGCCTGGCTTGCCCCGTCAATGGTAGCCGCTTCTTCCAATTCCTGCGGAATGGCTTGAAAGCTAGTTCGCAGGATAATAATGTTCCATGTGCTTAAAGCACTTGGCAAAATCATGGCCCACAAATTATTGTACAGACCAATATCCTTCATTAATAAGAACCAAGGAATCAACCCGCCGCCAAAAAACATGGTGATTGTAATCAGGATCATGATGAAGTTTTTGAAATACAATCCTCGTCTGGACAATACATAAGCTCCCAGAATGGTCATGATCATGTTGACTAATGTGCCTAATCCTACATATATAATCGTGTTTTTATAGCCGTTGATCAGACTGTTATCTTTAAACACCAGCTTATAGCCATCCAAAGTGAATCCCAGCGGTTTCAGCAAAATCCCTTTATGAGCAATCAACATGCCGGGGTCGCTGACGGAGGCAAACAGGATGTGCAGGATCGGATAAAAACACACCAAGGTTAATGCGGTCAGCAGAGTATAAAGTGTGCCGTCAAACACTCTGTCGCCGATGGATTTATGTTTTCGTCTTTTTTTCGCTTTACGCTGCAAATTATCTTTCATAGCTGTCCCTCTTTCTTACCATAAGCTGACCTCGGACCTGCGTTTGGCTATTGTATTGGTCATCCAGAGCAGCCCGAAGTTAACGATTGAGCTGACCAAGCCCACAGCCGTGGAATAACTAAGACTGGCTTCTCTTAAACCGCGACGATACACGTAAGAGGCAATAACATCCGCCGTATCATAGATCAGAGGATTGTACAGCAGGATAATCTTCTCGTACCCGGATGACATCAACCCGCCGATGGCAAAAATAAACAGAATGATGATAACTGGGCTGATCTGCGGCAGCGTAATATGCCACATTTTTTTGATCCGTCCCACTCCGTCAATTTCAGCAGCTTCATATAATGAAGTATCGATGGAACTCATCGCCGCAAGGTAGATGATGCTATCCCAGCCGATGCTCTGCCAAATACCGGAGAAGGTATAAATCGGCCGGAAGAAGGAAGAGTAGCCGAGCAGTGAAGAGTACTCTTTTCCGGTAATAAATTGCAGGATTTGCGTGATAATCCCTTCATCTGCGGCAAAGATATGAATGATCCCGCAGACCACCACCAGGGAAATAAAGTGCGGCATATAGGTGATCGTTTGGACCACTTTTTTAAACTTAACCCCACGGATTTCGTTCAGCATCAAGGACAGAATAATCGGGGCTGTAAATCCAAAGGCAATCCCCCAAACATTGAGGAGAAGGGTGTTTTTAACGACCCGCCAGAAATAAGGCCCTTGGAAAAAATCAATAAAGTGCTTAAACCCTACCCACTCACTCTGGCCAAACCCCAGCAGGGGTTTAAAATCCTTGAAGGCGATCATAACCCCCCACATCGGCCCGTAGCAGAAAATCAGGAACCATGCTACAACAGGGACGGCCAACAGATAGACAAACCAGTTCTTTTTCAAATCCTTCTTAATCACTAGCTTGGTATTTTTAGGTTTGGCGTCCTGAGGAATGGGCTTTATCGCTCTGTTTTTTCGTAATATTTCCATAAAACAACCACCTATCGTTTGTTATATCGATCTAAGGCTGCCTGATGGATACTCAAAAACTCTTCCAGTCCCATGCTCTGAGCTTCTTTCAAGAATTTATCATAGGCATCTACCGGCAGGTCTCCCATTATGATTTTTGCAAAATACTCTCCGCGCAGTGTCGACAGCTGGTTTCCAAGCTCGGCTTCCCGCGAAGCTTCATCCTTGGTAAAGGAAATAGGTGGCATAGCCATACTGGTGTCCATATTTTCTGTCCAATTCTTGCGAATGTCTCCCGAATAACTTCCTTTGGCAGCGATCAGCGGGTTGGAATGATGCTCATCCCGGATATCCGGCCAGTTGTGCATCCGGTATTTCCATAAGGTTGTCGATACGGGCTGACCTTCAGGGTCTTTAAAGATATAACTGTTCTCTGGATAATAAGGCATTCCCGTCTCATCAATCAGGTGGACCGTTCCGTATTCACCAAAGTTAATCAATTCCCAGCCCTTTTTACTGTAATTAAAATCAAGCCAAGCCATTGCCGCTTCTACATTTTTGCTTTGCGTGGTGATCGCAGCTTCGATCCCCGCTCTTTTGAAATTTTTGTACGTGGTTGCGGACTTATCTCCTTTGTTCAGAACCGGGTTCAGTGCTCCCACAAAGTCGATACCGCTTTGCTCTTTCCAATAACTCCACATCGTATCCGGAGAGTCCATCATCATCGCGGTATCTCCCGAAATGGCACTCGCCATTCTCTGGTTAAAGTCTGCTGTTGCCCAGTCCGGGTTCAATAATCCTTCTTTGTTCCATTGCTGCATGGTGGTCAAATATTCCTTAGCTTTCGGCTGTGCTGGCCCCCAAGCCACTTTGCCATTCTCATCAAGGAATGTCCAATCCCATACTCCATATGCGCCATTTATGATGCCGGTAAAAATCTGGCCGTAAGTAGAGCCGTAATTAAGTGGTGCTTTGTATCCGACTTCCTTTGCTTTTGTCAGGAAGGTATGCCATTCATCAATCGTATTTGGAACTTCAAGCCCTGTTTTATCCAGCGCCTCTTGCTTAATCAACGTTCCAAACCAAGTCCACTCTGAATATGGGGCGATGCCATAAAAACCGAGCAGCTTGCCGTCATCCGTGACCGTGGTTTTTCTTCTTGATTCATCCGAATTGCGCCACTTCGTATAGTTCGGAGCATTTTTCTCCATCAGATCTGTCAGATCGATATAAGCGCCGTCATTTACCCCCGCTTCAAAACCTCCCGGATAACGTCCCGGCTCAATGATAATGTCAGGCAGTTCACCGGAGGAGATCATCAGCGTGAAGGCATCCGCTTCCTGGCCGATTGGCGGCGTGATGAAGTTTACTTTGATTCCCGTTAATTGCTCCACCTGCTTCTGGACAGCATGATTGTTCATATCCGGAATATTGGAATTCGCAGGCATCCATACATCCAGAACCACATCACCTTTAACAGGATAAGCTGAGTAATCATTTGGAATGACTTCATCGAAGACGTCGCCGAGGTATGTATCATTCAAGGAATGATTAACTTCGTCGATTTGCTCTTGCGTTGGGGCTGTATTGCCACGTATGTCTGCGCTGATATCTGTAAACTCAATTTGGTCTTTGGCTGTGCTCTCGTTCTCTTTGTTGTTGGAGCCACCGTTATCAGCCCCATTGTTTGCACTGTTGCCACTACATGCTGTTACAGTCGAAATGATCAGTATCAACACAAATAAAAGACTAAAAAAACGCTTTGCATTGTTCTTCATACTTAACCTCCCACTATAAAATATTTGCCACAACGCCTTAAGCAAATCCAAAGCTTGGAACCACGCTCCTTTTTGCCCTGTAGATAACTCCCCTTGATTAATACAGTTTTTCTGTATCTCAGATCGAATTATAAGCATCCAAAATCCATATGTCAACGCTTTCATACAATAATTTTGTAATCTTACGATCTTTTCTCAAACAAATATATGACTACACCAACTACAAACCTATTAAAAAAACGTACTACACATCCTGTATTTTGGCGAAAAACCCCTTATAACACAGGCGTTTTTCGTCAATTATTATCGAAAGCGAATAAAAATATCTGCATTACATGAAAAGGCCATTCATTACAGTTTTTCTGTAATGAATGGCCTTTTCAATCTTGTTTTTCTGTTTTATTCTTATTCTCCCGACGGTACGGTCTGAGCAAGCGTATCCCTACAAGGAACCCCAAAATCCGGTGTCCCATCCACCTTCCACCCAAATTTCTGGATACGGGTTGCTCGCAAAGACACATCCGCTCCAGCGGAAGGAAGCGCATGATAGACTATCCAATCTTCCTTGCCATCAGGAGATCGTGTGAAGCTATTGTGCCCCGTGGCAAAAATCCCGTTCTCTACACTTTTGCAAAATACAGGCGACATTGATTTTTCCCATGACAGCGGTTGCAAAGGATCTGCCGCTTCGCTCATGGTGAGCATCCCTAGTGCATAATCCTCAGACCAAGTCGTACTTGCCGAATAAACCATGAAAATACGATTGTTGCGCCGCAAAATTACCGGACCTTCGTTAATCGCCATGCCACCTTGCTTCTCCCATGACAGAGTTGGAGCGGTAAGCAGGTGATGCTCCCCTTCCAAGGTCCAAGGATTACTCATTCGCATAATGTAAATAGCCGACCCATAATCAGGGAAATGACCATATCCCGCATACAGAAAGTACAGCTGATCCCGCAAAGACATTACTGTTCCATCCAACCCTGGGACAGGTGTCTGCAAAGCACCTCTCCATACCCACTGCCCTTCCAGCGGGTTTGCCTCTTCATTCTCCAGCACGCAAATCCGTCGTGAATCGTCGCCTCCTCCGTCATTCGCAGTGTAGTAAATGTACCATTTGTTGTCCAAATGATGAATTTCCGGCGCCCACAGATTGTAACTGTAGCTGCCCCCCGGTTCGGGAGACCAGATCACTTTCTTGTCGCCCTCCGCAAGGCCGGTCAAGGTTCTAGATCTCGTCAGCTCCAGACATTTAGCTTTTGTGGCCATAAAGTAATAATAGCCATCGGTATGTTTGAATACCCATGGGTCTCCTGAGCTTGCTACAATTGGATTTAAAAAAGTTGTACGCTGTGACATTCCCTTTCCCTCCTTAGCTTTTCATCCCCGTAAAAACGATCCACCGCGGCGATAATAATAGGCGAATCCCAATTTTCCAGCACCTCCCATAAAATAGTAACTCCCATCATACTCAGCTCTCCTAAAGTTGTCTAGAGTGGAAAATAGATACATCCGGGCCCTGATCCATTTTCCAAATAAAGCACTTTCCTTTCGAAAATGAGCTTTTCCTCCACTTCCCACGCTTTGCGTCAATCGACAAACTTCACATTGTCCGGTAGAAAAAACGTGCTCTTTGTGATAGACTCACTAATAACAATGACTTCTCCGTTCATTTTAGGCGGTAACTGTTTATACCAAAACAGCGGCTTTTTTTATAGAAACGGCATCGCTTTTCTTTTTGAGGAAGCAGGTCCCCGTTCTTTCTATAAACCGTATATACGCAGGTCTTTGGAGTTCATTGCGTTAATGCGACACTATATTTGATTGAAATTCATTTAGGGGGGAATGTCATTATGGCAGCCAAGAAAATGCGTTCAGACATGATTAAAAAAGGCTTTGACCGTGCTCCACACCGTAGTCTCCTGAGAGCAGCCGGAGTAAAAGAAGAAGATTTCGGAAAGCCGTTTATTGCGGTCTGCAATTCCTATATTGATATTGTTCCAGGGCATGTGCATTTGCAAGAGTTCGGAAAAATCGTTAAGGAAGCGATTCGCGAAGCTGGTGGCGTTCCTTTTGAATTCAATACGATCGGCGTAGATGACGGGATTGCTATGGGACATATCGGCATGCGTTATTCACTGCCAAGCCGCGAGATCATCGCTGACGCCTTGGAAACTGTAGTTTCCGCGCATTGGTTCGATGGCATGGTCTGCATCCCTAACTGTGATAAAATTACACCGGGCATGATGATGGGCGCACTGCGTGTTAACATCCCAACCATGTTCGTAAGCGGCGGCCCAATGAAAGCCGGCGTAGATAGTAAAGGTAAAAAGCTCTCTCTGACCTCGGTATTTGAAGGCGTTGGTGCTCACCAAGTCGGCAAAATCAACGATGCAGAGCTGCTTGAATTAGAACAATTTGGTTGTCCAACCTGTGGATCTTGTTCCGGAATGTTCACTGCCAACTCTATGAACTGCCTTGCCGAAGCACTTGGACTGGCACTGCCAGGTAACGGTACGATTCTGGCTGTTGCTGATGAGCGTAGAGAATTTGTTCGCAAATCCGCAACACAACTGATGGAATTGATTAAGCTGGATCTTAAACCAAGAGATATCGTAACTAAAGAATCCCTGGATAACGCTTTTGCGCTGGATATGGCAATGGGTGGTTCTACTAACACAGTGCTGCACACCCTTGCACTAGCTCAAGAAGCAGGTATCGATTATCCGCTTGAACGCATTAACGAAGTTGCAAACCGTGTTCCATATCTGGCTAAGCTGGCTCCAGCTTCCGATATCTTTATCGAAGATGTGGACCGTGCGGGCGGCGTTAGTGCCGTATTGAATGAACTGCTGAAGAAACCAGGTGCTCTGTTCGGGGAATGTATGACCGTTACCGGCAAAACATTAGCCGAGAACGTAATCGGACACGAGATCCAAGATACTTCCGTAATTCATACTATCGACAACCCTTACTCCGAAAGAGGCGGTCTTGCCGTACTTTACGGAAACTTGGCTCCAGAGGGTTCTATCATCAAGGTTGGTGCCGTTGATGCTTCAGTAGGCGGATATCATAAAGGTCCTGCGATCTGCTTTGATTCCCAAGAAGCTGCACTGGAAGGTATTGCGAACGGTAAAGTTAAAGAGGGTCATGTAGTCGTTATCCGTTACGAAGGTCCTAAGGGCGGACCAGGAATGCCGGAAATGCTGGCGCCTACTTCACAAATCGTGGGTATGGGTCTGGGTGCTAAGGTCGGTCTGATTACAGACGGTCGTTTCTCCGGGGCTTCCCGCGGAATCAGTATCGGTCATATCTCTCCAGAAGCAGCTGAAGGCGGTCCGATCGCTTTTGTTGAGGATGGAGATATCATTGAGCTGGATCTCAACAACCGGAAGATTGAATTGCTGGTTGAAGAAGAAGTATTAGCAGTTCGTCGTACAGGATGGAAAGAATTCGAACCTAAAGTTAAAACTGGTTACCTGGCTCGTTACTCCAAAATGGTTACCAACGCAAGTAACGGCGCTGTGCTGAAGATCTAATCTCTTTAGCAGAAAAGAATATTAAAACAAGCAAGAGCAGTCCCACCTAAGTATTTTTACTGGCGGGCTGCTCTTTTTTTAAATTATCCCAACAAAAAAATGTCCCACAACCCATCGCTGGATTGTAGAACATCTCTTTACATGTCCACTGGAAAATATTTATCAATAAGATCATGAATCAATTTGTTACTGTCGCACCTGGCATTTCTACATCCGCAACCGAATCATTAAGTGACAACGATTCTTCCTGTTGCGATTTGCGTTTTTTTGCAGTTTTAGGATGATGAGGCAGCTGTTGATTCATCTTTTTGAGCAGCTCTGAGACAGGCATCAGGATAAGCTTCGGCACAAGGACCTCGCTCCGTTCTTTAAGCCTTGCCCCACCTGCTGGATGAATCACACTTAACAGGATCCTTAAGTAAAATTTGGAGGAACGTGCGAATAAGCCATCCGGTAAATCACGTACGGTAAAGCCGAATTTCTCCGGTCCCCGGTTAATCATGCTGACTCCGTAAAGCGCTTTGGCTTCTGCAAGATCCACATCTTTGGCAATGATCTCAGCAAGAATGGGCAGATCCTTTTCCATTCTGCGGATCATTCGAATCGCTAGTTGAGCGGAAGAACGTGAATGAATTCCTAATTCGAACAACTGTTTATTATCGATGTGCAGCTCAATGACTTTGTCACCTTTACGCAGCAGTGCTCCACCCTCGAGTTCAACCGGTTCGCCCTGATATTTCCGCATCCGATAATGCAGGAAAGGATCTGACGGAGTAATCGTTTGGAGATGAAAAAGAGCTTGAAATACCTGTTCCCAAGCTAACCAAAGTCCTACAAGCACCCGTTTACCAAAAGATAAGCGCCGGATAGGTGACGTCTCAGCCATCTTAATCATTTCGTCAATCCGAATGCTGCGGAGTCCCCGTTTACGGGCTTCCTCCAGTGTCTGCTCAAGAGCCACAAGCATATTCCCTGGAGCATCCGCATCTGCACCCAGCGTTGTGCCGCTATCATGCAACAACATCACTTCCCCGGGATTCAGACGGGCCAGCATCTTCTCAGTAAGTTTTTCGGCACCGAGCTTCTCGCGCCAATCGCCAAACATTGCCGACCAAAGCACAATTTCAACTTGGCGTCGTTTAGAAATATCAAATAAATTGACAATGCCCCAAGGTGGACGGTAATACGTACTGCGTTCGCCAATAATATTATAAATAATATCATTCGTACGTTGAATCTGCCGGCGGACGGTTGCTGGCCGCATGAGCCAGTTCGTCTTGTGAACATAATTATGAATTCCGATGAGATGTCCCTCATCATGGATACGCTGAATAAGATCAGGATAACGTTCAGCATTAGAGCCTACTACAAAAAAGGTTGCTTTTGCATCATACCTCTTCAGTAATTCCAGCAGTAATGGTGTAAATCGAGGATCAGGTCCATCATCGAAGGTCAGTGCGAATTCATTCCGCCCAGTTCCTTTACGAAAGACACGGTAACCAAAAATCCGGCTGATCATACCAGGGATAAAAGCATAAAATGATGAGATGTAAAATAACCAGAGCAGCAAAGTCTGCATATTAATTCCCCGCTTTTCCAGAGTTGACTTTGGCTCGCCTAATGTCTGCAAGCAGAACCTGTGAAACGGCCAAGTGAAGTAGAATAAAAAAAACGTTACCCCCTATTTTAACACATGTATCAAAGAAATAGACGCTTTTAAAGTAAAATCATGTACAATGTAATCAACCTGGCGTATCCACTTATAAAAAAAGGGAGTTGTTTATATCTATGCTGCCGTTATACAAAAAATATTGGCGCACATTTTTTGACATCGGATTAATTGTCCTCACGGTTTATCTAATCATGTTCTCCTTTAGTAAACTGTATCAGTTAGCTGCACCTGTATTCCTGTCTTTTTTTGTATTTTTACTAATCGAACCCCTGGCCCGTTTCTTGAACCGTCGTGGTCTTGGTAAACCTTTTGCCTCCGCCATCTCAGTGCTGCTCTTTCTGATTGTGCTGTTAGGTACTTTATTTGGTGCCGGTCTACTGATTACGATCCAGGCCCTTCACTTCCAAGAGAACCTACCTAAATATACATATGTGGTGCAGCAGCATTTTGTGGAGACCACGACCTACCTGCAGCAAAAAATAGATAACTTACCACCCGATATTACGAACAAGGTCAATGGATACTTTAAAGATGCCACGAATGTCCTAACAGGATGGCTGATTACTTTTCTAAAATATATGGTTGGGATTCTAGGCTCTTTCTCCACCTTCATGGCCAATTTCGGGATAGCCATCATTTTAGCATTTTTCCTCAGCATGGAGATCAAAGATTGGCGTAAAATCGCGCATGACAAAATGCCAAAAACTTTTAAGAATGCCTTCGCCTTTCTACAAGGCAATGTATTCAAAGCCATCGGTTCCTATTTAAAAGCACAACTTATTCTGATCAGCATTACTTTTGCCATAGTTCTAGTCGGCTTATTTATTCTGCGAACTGGCAACGAAATCACAATGGCATTAGTCTGCGCGGTATTTGATGTTTTGCCGCTTCTTGGCGTGACGACAATTTTAGTCCCTTGGATCATCTATTTGTTCATCGTGGGCAATACTTCACTGGCTATCGGATTAATTATCCTCCTTGCCATTGTACTAATTGTTAGGCAATTGCTTGAGCCGAAGATTACCGGGAATTCGATTGGCGTATCCTCAGCCTTCCTTATGCTGTCGTTCGTCATTCTGTCCACATCTGCTTTCGGTATGGCTGGTCTGATCCTGTCGCCGATTCTGCTTATTCTGATAAAAGAACTGATTCAACAAGGGTATCTTCAGAGCTGGATCTATCTTCCGCAAGAGGAATTTATCGTTTCGCCCTTTGCAGCTAACGGTCCAGCTTCCAATCAGACCAGCTCTGCGCCACCACCTGAACCTCAAGCTCCAGAGGGAACCGATGATAATAAATCCAATACCTGACCGAACAGCTTAACGGCTAGATGAGAGCTGTCCGGAGCAACGTTCTCAACCGCTACCGACACAGCATATCTGGGATGATCCACCGGTCCATAGCCGATAAACCATTGATTGTTACGCGGCATACCCTTAACAAGAATTTGTGCCGTACCTGATTTCCCGGCAACCGGCCATTTCGTGCTCTGCAGACTTGTGCCGGTTCCATCCGTAACTACTTTACGCATCCAGGACAGCAGCTGGCGGGCTGTAGATTCTGTGATCCTCCCGGCAGTTGAAGGGGAAAGATGACCCGGCAGATCCTCTAGCTTTTGCCCATTTGCAAAGGTTACACGCTGGAGAATTCTTGGCGCTCTCACTTCCCCGCCATGCAGTAACGTCACCACCAGGTTCGCTGCCTGAAGTGGTGTCACTTGCACATCTCGCTGCCCAATGGCCGTCTGCACTCTGGCGCCTGGATCATCCGGCAGCAAAGAAGTAAAGATCGTCCCCTTCTGCTCACCGGCTAATGGCTTAAGAACTGGAAAACCAAGCGTATTCTCCGCTTGCCAGCTAATATCTCTTCCGAGCCCCAGCGCGAGTGCTGTCGCTTGAAGCTGCGCCCCACTCAAACGCTCTGCCAGCGCAGCAAATACAGTATTACAGGACATGGCGAACCCTTGCGCCAACGTGAGGGGACCATGTCCTTTTCCTTTTAGACAAGACAATCCATATTTCTCATATTGCCCTGAACAATAGAAGAGCTCATCCGCTGAGGTGACCCCGGCTTCTAGTGCTGCTGCTGCTGTGACAATTTTGAAAATTGATCCAGGTACGGCAGCCTGCAACGCCCGGTTATTCCACTCTCCCCCTTCAGGGGATATCTTCTCTGGGTCGTAAAAAGGTAAAGATACCATGGCTTCAATATCTCCCGTTCCGGTGTCTAATACCACCACGGCTCCTTCCTTCATTCCAGCTTTGACAGCTAACTCCTCTATTTGTTCCTGAAGCTTTTTATCAATTGTTGTATATAAAGACAGCGGATAATACGGATTGCCCGGGGCTCGCACTTGAATGTGACTGCCCGGGACACGTTGCCCGCGCGCATCAACCTGAGCATATGCCTCTGTATGCCCTACACCTCGAAGCAACGGCTCCAGGGTCTTTTCTAACCCGTCCGTTCCTGTCATCGGAATTCTCAGCCCCGATGGCGATGCCTTCCCACCAGTGTTTGGGACCGCTTCCGATAAATATCCAAGCCACTGCCGTCCAGTTGCGTTCCCATCATATCTGCGAGCAAAAGGAAGCACGCCTACGCCGTCGATCCCCAATGCACTCACTTCTTCCGCTTGTGCGGAGGTAAGTGCGAGCGGTCCTTTTCCCACTGAGGATGGCCAAAGCAATGGTTCCTTAAGGGAAGAGCGCTTGTTTAGCAATTGCTCATAACTCACTCCAAGGATAGCTGCCAATCGGTGCATGGACTCAGCTTCTTCGTATACGACCTGTGTCACGGTATTCTTAGTCTTCGCCTCTTGAGGAAAAAAAGCAGCCGTCCAAATGGTTTCCCCGGCAAGGGGTTCACTCTTTCGGTCATACAGGCGCCCCCGCCCAGTGTCCAATACAGTTTCCCGTTCGCTTTGAATTTCTGCCATCTTTGCAAGTGTATAATTCGTTCCAGGGACCGTCTGTTCCTTCATAAACAGTTGAATCCACGCCAGCCTAAGGACCAACACGGCTACTACTGAACATAAAATAATCAGTCCGCCGAGTATACGTCTGTGGACATTATTGTGCAATCCCATTCCTCCTGACTGACGTTCATAGCCTTTATTATGTCCCACCGGCTGGATTATTTACACTCATGCTTAGTTAGCTAATTTATAGCCTTTTGAATAGCACAAAGACCAGTCCCAAATAATTAGAGAATGGTCTTTGTGTTAAAATTATTTACTTAGGTTATAAAAAGTTACAAATTAAACTTGGACAGTTTTTCTTGCAACTGCCGTGACGCATGCTCAAGCTGCTCAGACAGCTCCACTAAATGATCACTCACACTTTGTTGCTCCCCGCTAAGCGAAGCCACTTCTTGAGAAGCTGCTGATGATTCTTCTGCAATGGAGCTGATATTGCCCATCGAATTTGACAGCACCTTTTGGGATTGGCTCAAGCTATCCATCGATAAAGCAACAGATTCCAAACGTGTAATAAAATGACGCATCTGATCCTGTACAGATACGAAGATATCGCTAGTGCTCTCCACTGAAGTCACCTGCTGATTAAAAAGAGGGGCTACTTCCGAGAGAACACCTACGGTCTCGTTCATATCCTTCATAATAGTGTCCGTTATATTAGCCACCACAGCAATGGATTCTTTGGACTGATCTGCAAGCTGGCGAATTTCATCGGCCACTACCATAAATCCCCGGCCGGACTCCCCGGCCCTTGCCGCTTCTATCGTTGCATTTAGAGACAAAATATTCGTCTGCTGTGTAATATTCTGCATAACATCAAGCACCTTCATCACTGATGATGTGGTGTCTTGCAGCTCATTCACTTTCAGCACAAGCTTATTCGTCATATCACCCGTCTTATTGGTTTTGCCAAGCAGCTCTTTTAACTCATTAAAACCTTCTTCACTAAGCACGCCGATACTATGTGCGGTATGATCCATCTCATGCGTAGCTGAGTTCACTTTGTTCATTTGCACCGAAATTTGCCCCGTAAGCTCGTTGCCCTGGTCCGCCTCCAACGCTAGGCTGCCTGAACCTCCGGCAATTTCTTCTGTTGCAGCGGCAATCTCTTTAGCTGCCATCGCTGTCTTACGCGATACTCTACTAAGCTCATCGGCAGTTTCCATTACCTTCCGAGCGGTTTCATTAGTATGGATTACCAGTTCTGTAATCCGTTCCATCATCCTATTAAAGGATCCCGACAACTGACCAATTTCATCTCGTGAGGTAATATCCGTGCGTACTCCAAGATTTCCATCTGCCCCCTTAGACATTAGATCTTTAAGTCGGGTCAAGGGTTTAGATACCATTCTGTACATCCAGTAACCAATTAGAATGGCGACAATAGCAGCCACCGCAACAATAATATATGTAGTTTTTAGAATACGAAGGGCGTCTTTCGTAAGATTCTCAGCCGGAACAACACCAAGCAATCTCCAGCCGGAGCTTTCCATCGTCCCGTACACAGCCAGAATGGATTTTCCTTTCTCATCCTTCGTTGGCAATGACCCAGCCTCATGCTCCAAACCATGAAGAAGGGTCCCTCCCAGACTGAGATAAGTATCTGTTCCCACTTGCTGGGACGATGCGATCAATTCATCCTTATCCGTCAGCAATTGCATGTAAGAGCTGGGTCCGAGATCAACTTTACGAAGCTGATTTTCTAATTCACTAATTCTAATATCACAGATAATTATGTATCCCGGGCTTTGTGTATCCCCAGCTATCGATTGTGCCAAATGAAACATACCCGAAGTATTTCCGGCTTGCCCCTGTTCTGTTCGGGGAATCCACAATGTTTGCGGTTGCTCCTCAAGCTGCTTGAACCATGAGGACTCCCTGAATCCCTTGATAAAAGCGCTGTTTTTTGATCCCGCTGACGAAGTGGGGACTTTCTGGTTCATCGGGATGAGGTATACAGCTTCTACCCCCTTTGATGCGGTCAACCAGGCATTTAGTTCGGCGCTAATCTGGTTGGACTGCAAATTACGTTCCTCATTACTTGTAGTGGGATTATTCCCTTGTTTGAGTGCATCCTGAATCTCATTGTTGTAAAGAATTCTTCCTAGGCCATCCTCATAACGCAATAATTCAACATCAAACTTCTCTGCAGCTTGGACGACTGTCTGTTGATTGGCTGACAGCGCATTATTCTCGATCGTTTGCTCAGCTACGGAATAGGAAATGTAGCCAAGTGAGAGAACGAGCACCATTGTTGAGATGAAGAAGATGAGAAAAAGCCGCACCCCAATCGATTTGGCAGGGTGCAGCTGGAAATGCGCCTTTTCTTTTTTTACTTGCGACTTCATCAATTGTTCACCACCGTTGTCTTCAGTTATGCCTGCTGGCTTATCTCTTACAAGGTCATGAACAATTCCAACGCCCGATCGGCAAGATATGGTAAATACTCATGACCGTACTCATAATAAACCATAAGCTCTTTGGACGCTAGTATTTTATTGTATGCGGCAAATTGAGTTGAAGGTGGACAAATCGTATCGGATAACCCGGTAACCCACAGTACTTTAGCCTGAATTCTTTCCGCAAGATTCTGAATATCGATATACCCGAGCCTATTAAAAATCTCATCCTCACGCAAATGATGGGGATCAAAAAACCGGAAATAATAGTTGATCTCCTCATAAGCGGAGGTGGTAATATCCAGTTCCCAAGCACGTTTATAATCTGAAAGGAAGGGATACACAGGCAAGGCTATTTTTAAGCGTGGCTCTAATGCTGCACAAGCGACAGTAAGCGCTCCACCTTGAGATAGTCCAAAGGCACCTACACGCTCAGGATCAACTTCATCCATAGACATCAGAACTCGGGCAGTCTGTGCCGTATCCAAAAACACATTGCGATAATAGAGGTTATCTGGATTAGGATCATCCATCCCTCGAATGATATGTCCACGTATCGTGGTGCCCTTTACGGTAAGATTATCTTCGGAGAGGCCGCCCTGTCCGCGACAATCCATCGCCAGGACGCTAATCCCGTGAGCAGCATAAGCCACCTTCTCCATCCAATCCCCGCTGTCACAGGAGTATCCATGGAACATCACTACACCGGGGCCTTTTTTATGTACATTGTTCTTCGGTCTTACATATTTGCAATGGATTCTTGCACCGCCAACTCCTGTAAAATACAAATGAAAACATTCCGCAAGTTCACTGACAAACTCCGCCGGCTCCAGCTCATAATCCAGCGGCTGTGCATCCAGATCACGTAATGCCCGCTCCCAAAATTGCTCGAAATCATCCGGCTTTGGACTACTTCCGTTATATTCCTTTAACTGTGACAAATTCATGTCGCTTCCCAAAATATTGTTCCTCCTTAAGTTATGTAACGATATTGTTCGGTGGCTGTTCGTAACCGTGAAGCATCGTTATAGTTACTATGCTAGATAGAAACGTAAAACCCAATATGGGTTTTACGTTGATGTATGGATATTTGCGATGAGATAGTGGGATGAAATAGTGAGATGAGATAGTGAGATGGGATAGTGAGATGGGGTAGTTGCGTTTTCTGCGACTGAGTAGTTTAATTGCAGCTCCGAGGCTGGATAGTTGCACTTTGTGCAGCTATTACAGCTGAATATGTGTGTCTTCCCTCTTAGTTGCACTTTGTACAACTAAAAAACAGTAAAAGGAGCTTTTGGAGGTTACTTGGCTTATATAGTTGCACGAAGTGCAATTATATCGCCTAGTAACCAAAGAAATGTTAGTTTAAGTGCACAGAGTGCAACTATTTACGTCGGAGTCTTAGAGTAACTAAGCAACAGAGTAGCAGAATCACCAACAGAGCCACATTCACCACTCACTCGCTGCTTGCCTATTACCTTCACAACTAATCATATTCTACGTGCCTATAACCTTCTTTTTACCTCTACAACCACTCACATTCCACTTATCAGCTATCTTCTTATTACCTCCACAACTAATCACACTCCACGTACCTACTACCTTCTTATTACCTCTACAACCACTCACATTCCACTTACACGCTACCTTCCTATTGCCTTCACAACACCCACATTTCCATTTTTCCTATTAACTTCTTTATAATCGGCACAGTAACAGCTTCTGGCTGGATAGTTGCACTTTGTGCAGCTATTACAGCTGAAATATATTTGTTTCTAATCTTAGTTGCACTTTGTACAACTAAAAAACGGCAAAAGGAGCTTTTGGAGGTTACTTGGCTTATATAGTTGCACGAAGTGCAATTATATCGCTTAGCACCTTAGGTATAGTTAGTTTAAGTGCACATAGTGCAACTATTTACGTCAGAGCCATAGAGTTGCACTTTGTGCAGCTATTACAGCTGAAATATATGTGTTTCTAATCTTAGTTGCACTTTGTACAACTAAAAAACGATAAAAGGAGCTTTTGGAGGTTACTTGGCTTATATAGTTGCACGAAGTGCAATTATATCGCCTAGTAACCAAAGAAATGTTAGTTTAAGTGCACAGAGTGCAACTATTTACGTCTGAGCCATAAAGTAACTAAACAACAAAGTGACAGAATCGCCAACAGAGCCGAATCCCCCCCTCGCCTGCTACTTATCTATTACAGGCGATAATGTGTCGTTCGGTTGTACATTCTGCAACAGAACACGGAGGTCGCACAAGGCAACCTCCGCACTGAGCACACACAACAACATTCAACACACCAAACCCAACACACTTCTTTCGAACTCTACGCTAAGCAATTCTCCGGAACTCTAGCAAGCTCCCTGCAAATATAGGTCATTAAGTCCAATTAGATTTTGCCTAAACCTGCATCATCGCCAACCTCTTCATGGGTTTCGATGACATAGTTGACGATTTCATTAACCGTTGTATAAGCAACGCCTACATAAGTATCAGCAGCGCCATAATAGATGGCGATACGGCCGGTTTCTGCATCATGCAGAGTAGCACATGGGAACAGGACGTTATTCACAAAACCTCTTTCCTCGTACCATTCTTCTGGCGTTAATACAAAGTTCTTCGAGCGATATTTTACTTTCGAGGGCTCATTGATGTCCAAAATAACCGCTCCCATACTATACACAAGACCGTTGCACGTTCCAGTTACGCCATGGTAGAACATCAACCATCCTTCAGTAGTTTCAATCGGGGCTGGTCCGCCACCAATTTTGACACTTTGCCACCAACCTTGACCACCCTTGGTCATTACATGGCGGTGTTTTCCCCAATATACGAAGTCAGGGCTCTCACTAAGGAATACATCACCAAATGGCGTATGGCCACTGTCACTTGGACGGGACAACATCACGAAGTTATTGTTGATTTTTCTAGGGAACAGTACGCCGTTCCGGTTGAATGGCAGGAATGGGTTTTCCAAGCTGATAAATGTTTTGAAATCTTGTGTTTTTGCTACCCCAATAGCAGCTCCGTAGAAATCTGTACACCAGATAATATAAAATGTATCTTCAACCTTTACCAGACGCGGATCGTAAGCATAACGCGGCTGATAAGGATTACCTTCTTCATCTATAAATCGGATCGGCTCGTCATCGATTTTCCAATCCAAACCATCCACACTATGTCCCATACGCAGATGCGGACGAGTAGTGTTATCTTCTACACGAAATACACCAATAAAACTGCCTTCATACGCAGCAACCGCACTATTGAAAATACGGGCTACACCTTTTGCAGGATTTCTTTTGATAACCGGGTTATCATTATGTCTCCAAATCGGATTCTCGTAGCCAGCAGGCTTTTCTTGCCAAGGCATGTTCGGGATGTTAATTGCACTTGCTCCAACCAATTTTACTTCACTCATTAGTTTTCCCTCCAAATGTATGCAACTTTTCAGTATGTTATTTTATCTAGTACTGTTATTAAATTTACTATTGAGCTCACTTTACAGAACCTTGTGAAAAACCATTGTAGATATATTTTTGCAAGGCGGTAAACACAACCAATGTAGGTATAATTGCGATCATAATCGCTGCACATATTACTTCCCACTGCGATCCATATGGGCCTTTAAACTTAAAGAGTGCTGTGGAGATCGTTTGCAGATCTGTTTTCGGCATATAAAGGAAAGGGGTGTAAAAATCGTTATAAATATTAACACCCTTCACAATCACAACAGTTACAATCGCTGGCTTCAACAGTGGCAAAATAATTCTCCAATAAATCGTCCAATACGAAGCTCCGTCCAGCATCGCAGATTCATCCAGTGACTCGGAGATCGAATCCAAAAACTGCATGAAGATATAAACAGCGATAATATCCGTGCCCAAGTACATAACAATTGGTGCCCATCTGGTATTAAATAATCCCAAGTGATTGATGATTTGGAAAGTAGCCACTTGTGTAGTTACGCCTGGAATCAGGGTAGCAATCAGGAACATACTAATTAGGATCTTACTGCCTTTAAATTTGAAGCGCGATAAAATATAAGCCATCATCGAACCCGTCAACGTAGCACCCGCAATAGAAATCACAACGATAATGACAGTATTTTTAAAACCGAGCAGCATTTTCCCGTCTACAAAAGCCTTAGTGTAGTTGGAGAAATTCAACCAATTCTCTGGCAGCGTTAACGGTCCGGTAGAAGCATATTCGGCTCCGGTCTTTAATGAAGCGAAAAACACGACCACGATAGGTATCAAAGCTACAAGTGCTCCCAAAATCAAGGTGAGATATTTGAATATACTAGCAGTGGTATATTTTACAGAATGCATAGTTTATTTCTCCTCCTTGATCAGAACGCGCTGCAAAATAGTAACTATAATAACAATACCCAGCAATACCACGGCCATCGCCGATGCCAAACCAACCTTGCTGTATTTGAAAGCTACATCGACCGTCTGAATTACGAATGTACTACTTCCGTTAGATCCGCCTGTCATGACGTATGGAATTTCGAATACCCCAATAGCGCCACTAACCGCAAGAATCAAGTTCAATTGCAGAATTCGTTTAATGCTTGGCAAAATAATATGCATAAACTGATGCCATCTGTTTGCACCGTCAATTTCAGCGGCCTCATAGATATCCTTACCAATAGAAGAAATAGCTCCGAGGAAAATCAGGAAGTTCATTCCCATGTATCTCCACAGTGACGCACCTGCGAGCGAGAAGTTAATCAAATTAGGATTTAGAAGCCACTTCTGCTGCAGACTGCCAAGCCCAATCAGATTGAGAATTGTATCTAACGTTCCATCTGGTTTGAAAAAGAACAGGAAGATAAAACCGATTGCTACACCGTTTAGCAAGGTTGGGAAGAACAAAATCCCTTTAAACAAGTTTTTCATGCGAACACTAAAGCTCAAGATGGTTGCAAAATACAAGGCAAGTGCCATCTGAATAAAGGTGGTAAAGAAATAATACAAACTGACCTTAAACACAGAAAAATACTCAGGTTTCGTAAAAATGGTCTTGTAGTTTTCTAAACCGACATATTCCATATTTTTGCTCAATCCATTCCAACTGGTGAAGCTGTACCGAAACATACTGATGACTGGATAATAAGCGAATGTGAGCAGCAACAATATCGGCACTAATGAGAATAAAATGATGATAGCGATTCTTTGATTTTTATAGCTCAAATTTGAAAACTTAAACACCCGATACACCTCCAGAAAAAGCATCCTTAATTATTTAAGACTCGTTTAAATGTGAAGGGGGAAATGCTTGTTAGCATATCCCCTCCCACATTCACTACCGCCTAACCGCCTATAGCATCTAAGAAGCTTATAGTTGTTACTGTGCTGTGACTTTAGCGCGAGCGGCTTTCCACTTGTCGTTCAGGTCTTTCATGATGTCATCATAGGATTCTTTTCTGTTACCAATCGCTGCTTCAATAATCCGTTTCTTGAAGTCTGGCTGCCAAGCACCGATCTCAGCTTGTTTGTCGATTTCATCAGACCAGCCTTCTTCACCAGCTTTAGCAGGAGCAAGAGTATCAAAGGTTACATCTGTACCTTCATATTGTTTCAGGATTTCTGGAAGCTCTGCACCGATAGCCGGGCTCATACCGCCGCCTTCAGTTGTAGGGTAGTTAGATTCGTTGATGAACCAATCCACCCAAGCTCTAGCAGCTTCTTTGTTTTTACTGTGCACGCTGACACCCAGATTGTAGTCACCAGCAAGCGGCACAAGGATTTTATCCGCATTGGTTGGGAAAGGCATAAATCCAACATCGTCTGGATTTGTAGCCAGGCCTTTGATTTGGCCAATTGCCCAAGATCCAAGCACCATAGTCCCAATTTTACCGTTGGCCAGGTCAGCTTTGGAAGATTCCCAGTCTGTTGTAGTTGGATCTTCTTCAATCAAACCTTTTTGTGCTGCATCGTACAGAATTTTGTACAGTTCATAGTGTGGTTGACCCGCTACATAGTTGTCGTCGCTAGCCACTTGAGCAATGTTCACATAATCACGGTCACCAGCTACTGTAGCCAGATCCGCTTCCCATTGTGTCAATGTCCAGCCTGCTGCATAATTTGTGTAAAGAGGAACAGCTTGTGTTTTGTCTTTAATAGTCTGCAGGGCAGTCAAGAATTGTTCAGGGGTTTTGGGAACCTCTGTAATTCCGGCATCTTTGAAGACTTGTTTGTTATAGATAATCCCGTTAAAGTTGATAGTCATCGGAATACCATAGGCAACTCCGTCTACTGCACGTTCTTCCAACCCTGTGTATTGTTTGCTCATTTCTTCGAGCTTGCCAAGTGGTTCGAAGAAATCAGGAATATCTTTTACAGCTATGCTAGTAGGTAACAAAAGAACGTCGCCATAATCACTAGTGCTCATACGAATTTTAATTTGGTCTTCGTAAGTAGCTAGCGCTTCAAAGTTCACCTTTACATCAGGATATTTCTCATTGAATTTAGCCGCATACTCTTTGAATACGGTATCAACAATATCTGTTCTTTGGGTTATGACTGTGATATCCCCTTTGATATCCTTAGCTGCTGTACCATCAGCTGGAGCAGTTGCCTCTGCTGAAGAACCATTGTTTCCTGTGTTTTTAGCAGCTTCATTGTTAGTGTTGTTGTTTGAGGAACAACCGCTAAACAATCCCGCCACAAGCGTTAGTGCCATCAAGCCCATCATTGTTTTGCCTTTTTTCATGCTGTTACGACCCCTCTCTTCAATTCAACTCTAGTTTTAGGTAAATAACAAAAATAATAACTTTTATCATCACTCATAACTTGAAAGAGTAGCCATTAATACCGGATTATCTGAATTACTCTTGAAAACAAGTGATGATATCGCTTACAAACCCATTATAAATCTATTTTTGACGCAAAACGATGGTTTCAATTGCTTTTTCTGGTCTTGTATTTGTTATTTTTGTTTTACTTATAATAATTTTGTTATCTAATTTATAAAAAATACCCACAAAAAAAGAGAGCAATTCGCTCTCCTAATGAATAGCTTCCTATATATGCCTAAAACTCACGTTAGATTTTCGGGAATTTACAGCCACTTTTATAATCCTTAGGTGTCATACCACACATTTTCTTGAACAATTTATTAAAATATACCGGATCGCTATAACCCACCTTCTCGGCAATTTCATAATTTTTCAGGTCAGGATGCTCCATTAGCAGTTCCTTTGCTTTAGAAATTCTAATCCGAATCAGATAGTCTGTGATCGTCTGCCCCGTCTTTAACTTGAACAAACGGCTGAGATAACTCGCATTCATGCCCACCATCTCCGCTAGGCGTTCAAGCTCGAAGTTCTGATCATACTCTCTCTCCAGAATGCTTTTTGTCTGCTCAACTACATAATGTTCTCCACCATCCGCAGCTTGTGAGAAAATCTCCTCATGCTCCGTCACGGTCTTTTTCTTTACATCCTCTACTCTCTTAAGCAGCTCATATAGCTGAGTCTTATCAATCGGTTTAAGCAAATAATCCATCACCCCATGACGGATCGCTCGACGGGCATATTCAAATTCACTAAAACCGCTAAGGACAGCAATAGGTATATCCTCCATATGGTCTCTAGCCTGTTCAATCAGTTTAAAACCATCCATTCTAGGCATTTTAATATCTGTAATAAGCAGATCTATATCCTCCCGGGATAACTTTTCTAAATGTTCCCAAGCTTCCAACCCGTTGCCGTAAGATCCAATTACATGTACGTCTATTTCCATTCTCGATGTGATTTTTTCGAGCCCTCTGCGAATGACTTCCTCGTCGTCCGCAATCATAACATTTATCATTTGAGTAATTCCCTCCAGTTGTATCCGCCAGTTATTATGATTGCGCTATCATCACGAATAGTATCTCCCCATATATTACGTCAATGTACGATTGCGCCCTTTTATAGTCTTATATTTACTATAACTAAAGTTATTCAAATTTCCCAGCTTCAACTACAAATTGTCCTTGAAATCATCTGCGAAAAAGTATATAACTAAATTAAGTTGTTATTATAAACTAACAAAACAATAATAACTATCTAACAAAATGATGTCTGCTAATTTTTCTATTTTCGTGTGTAAAGTGAGGATTCTCGATGATGTTAAACAACGAATACATTGCAGGTGTAACCTGGGGTTTCTCGGGTAGACGGGGTTCATGGACAACAGAAGAAGCTAAGTGTTCGCTGGAATTAATGTCCTCTGTCACCGGAGCGAACTGGACGGCCATTGCGCTCAGCGCGCTTCAAGCTACCGCTCATTCTACGGAAATTCCCTACTGGGAAGCTCCAACCGTTAGCGACGAAGAAGTGAAATGGGCCATCAGCAAAGCGAAGTCACTGCAGTTAAAAGTATGCCTGAAGCCGATTGTTAATTGTGCTGACGGAACTTGGCGTGCTCATATTAACTTTTTTGATAAGGATGTCCCTTGCGAGCCTAAATGGTCTGAGTGGTTCAGCTCTTATACTAAATTTATTCTGCACTATGCCGCTATCGCTGAGGAAACAGGCTGTGAAATGTTCTGTATTGGCTGTGAGCTTGTACAGACGGATAGACGCGAAACCGAATGGCGTTCGCTTATTGCCGAGGTGCGGAAGGTCTACTCAGGTATTTTTACTTATAATTGCGATAAGTATCAGGAAGATAACGTAACCTGGTGGGATGCGCTCGATGTGATTTCTTCAAGTGGGTATTATCCAGCTAGTGATTGGGAGGCTCAGCTCGACCGGATTGAGCAAGTGGTGCACTCACAGAATAAGCCGTTCTTTTTCATGGAAGCGGGTTGCCCAAGCCGGAGCGGGAGTGCCGCGATTCCTAATGATTGGACCTTAAAGGGCGAACCAAGCCAAGAAGAACAAAGCAAATTCTATCAGGCAATGTTTCAGGGTTGTGAGCGCAGAGATTGGGTTCGGGGCTTTATGCTCTGGGATTGGCCTACTCATCTTTATCCAATTGAAGAAGCAGCACAGAATGATGATTACTGTATGTACGGTAAGCAAGCCGCTGGGATCATCAACGAATATTTCACCTCAAAAATCACCAAATAATGTGAGGAGTGACTGATTACAATGATTAATTCACCAGAATTATGGTTGACCCAACTTGAGGATGAGCTGCAGGATAATATTCTTAGTTTTTGGATGAAACAGACGAAGGACGAAGTGAACGGTGGTTTTGTAGGTGAAATCGGCAATCAGCTGAACATTACTCCTAACGCAGAGAAAAGCCTTGTGCTTAATGCCCGGATCCTTTGGTCCTTTGCGAGCGCTTACCGGCTCTACGGTAAACCGGAATATTTGGCAATGGCAGAACGCGCTTATACCTATCTGATGGAACACTTCATTGATAAAGAGTATGGCGGATTATACTGGATGGTGGATGCTGAAGGCAGACCTTCTCAAGAGAAAAAGCAGATCTATGGCCAATCCTTTGCTATCTACGCACTGGCTGAATTCTACCATGCGACCGGACGTCCAGAGGTCTTAGAGGATGCGATTCAATTATTCCAGCTCGTTGAGAAATACGGCTATGATTCTATTTATAAAGGTTATGTCGAAGCTTTATCTCGGGAATGGCAAATCACTGATAACCTCAGTCTCAGCAGCAAGGATATGAATGAAAAAAAATCTATGAATACCCATCTGCATGTTCTGGAAGCGTATACCGGTCTCTATCGAGTATGGAAGTCGGAGGAACTAAAGAGCACACTAACTGAGCTAATCGAAACGATGCTGGATCATATCATTGATCAGGAAGGCCAGCATTTTCATCTTTTCTTAGATGAGGCATGGAATGTGAAATCAGATATTATCTCCTATGGGCATGACATCGAAGGAAGCTGGCTGCTGGTGGAAGCCGCTGAAACCCTTGGAGAAGAGAAGCTGCTGCAGCGTGTGCGAACAGTCGCTGTCTCTATGGCAGAAGCTGTTCTTGCGGAAGGTATAGATAGCGATGGCGGGATATGGAATGAAGCTGACCCAAGCGGGCTGCTGAGTAAAGATAAAGATTGGTGGCCGCAAGCTGAGGCGGTTGTTGGATTCTATAATGCTTATCAGCTGACTGGTGACAGCAAATTTAATGAGGCTGCCCAAGCCTCCTGGACTTTTATCGATAAATACATGGTGGATCACAAGCTGGGTGAATGGTACTGGGGCGTGGACGAGAACCTTCAGCCCCTGGCTCACGGATCAAAGGTTAG
Source organism: Paenibacillus sp. FSL H7-0716 (assembly GCF_038002705.1). Classification (NCBI taxonomy): domain Bacteria; kingdom Bacillati; phylum Bacillota; class Bacilli; order Caryophanales; family Paenibacillaceae; genus Paenibacillus; species Paenibacillus sp. FSL H7-0716. The sequence continues at coordinate 31,344 of NZ_JBBODA010000029.1, read as the reverse complement.
CGCCTGGAAATGTCCTTATCATAACAGCAGAGCCTGTTTCGAAATGATCGCAAGACTGAAATCAACTATAAAGGAGACTGTCTAATGTCATCATTATTCCAAGAACGCAAACAACAATTAACCGAACGTTATGAAGCCCTGATCGCTCGCAAGAACGAAAAGCTTCCTTATGGAAACGGTATTTATGACCGTTATGCTCATCCACTGCTGACTGCTGAGCATGCGCCTTTAATCTGGCGTTATGATTTTAACCCAGACACCAACCCTTATTTTGCCGAAAGAATTGGCGTCAACGGCGTCTTCAACCCGGGTGCTATTGCACTGAACGGCAAATTCTATCTTGTTGCTCGGGTTGAAGGCAGTGACCGCAAATCTTTTTTCGCTGTAGCAGAAAGCGACAATGGCGTAGACGGCTTCCGCTTCTGGGATCATCCAGTTGTGCTGCCGGAGACAGAAGTTCCTGATATCAACGTCTACGACATGCGCCTCGTAAGCCATGAAGATGGCTGGATCTACGGCCTCTTCTGTACAGAACGCAAAGATCCAGAAGCCCCACATGGTGATCTTTCTAGCGCAGTAGCACAGTGTGGTATTGTTCGCACCAAAGATCTGAAAACCTGGGAACGTCTGGCGGATCTCAAAACAGGCTCTGCTCAGCAGCGTAATGTCGTGCTCCACCCTGAATTTGTAGATGGAAAATACGCTTTCTACACTCGCCCACAAGATGGCTTTATCGATGCAGGTTCCGGTGGCGGTATTGGCTGGGGACTCTCGGATACAATTGAAGATGCCGTAATTACCAGCGAGACTATCATGGATGAACGCTACTACCATACCATCAAAGAAGTTAAAAATGGCCAAGGTCCAGCTCCAATCAAAACTGCAAAAGGCTGGCTGCATATTGCTCATGGTGTGCGCAACACTGCTGCTGGACTCCGATACGTGCTATATGCTTTCTTGTCTGATCTGGATGAGCCAAACAAAGTCACTCATTCACCAGGCGGTCATTTCATCGCACCAGATGGTGAAGAACGTGTAGGCGATGTCTCCAATGTCGTGTTCTGTAATGGCGTGATTGCACGTGATAACGGTGAAATCTATATTTACTACGCTTCCTCCGACACTCGTATCCATGTGGCTACAACTACCGTTGACCAAATGTTAGATTATGTGCTGAACACTCCAGAGGATCCCCTTCGCTCTTATGCTTGTGTACAGCAACGTATTGCTCTTATTGATCGTAATTTAGCATTGTAAATAAGACTTCATAAACCCTAAAAATCAACAGAGCAGCGATTCTCCAATAATAGGAGGCTGCTCTGCGTTTTGATCATTCACTGTTTACTTCAAGCGAATATCAATCATCCAAAGTATCTTAAGGACTCAGATGACGCTTTTCACATGTATTTAGCCTTTAATTTAAGTTTTCGGACTTCAATGACGCTATTCCCTGAAAAGAGGCCCATTTGGGGCGTTTTCTAGGCCGATAGCTGCTCTGGAGTCCGTTAGCATTGCAAATATCGGATAATACTGAAATAGAGACAGCTGTGTCCTTTAGCGGGTTATCTATCCGTATTTGATTGTGCGTATTTGATTGCGTATTTGATAGTATTTGCAGTTTGCCTTTTCGACACAAAAAGCCATTTACATGACGCACATCCATACTTTTCAGCCCATTCATGAGTAATTCCTATAGATTAAGCTCAAAATAGCTCAGTAACCCCTAACCTCAAGGAGGCTGAGATATTAATGTTCAAACGTATGGATGAAATCATGATCGAGATTCCTGAAGTTGAGAAGCCCGATCCCAATGCTGCTGCCGCTGTTCAGGAACTGCTTGGCGGAAAGTTCGGAGAAATGTCGACCCTTAACAATTACCTCTTTCAATCCTTTAATTTCCGTTCAAAAGACAAGCTGAAGCCCTTTTATGATTTGGTGATGAGCATAACAGCGGAAGAGCTTGGCCATGTCGAGCTGGTTTCGCATGCCATCAACAAATGTCTTAGAGGGTCAACAAGTTATAAAGAGCCCGATTCCACCCCTCTAGGGTCTGCAAAAGATGCGCGTCTATCCTATCACTTTCTGGCTGGTGCACAAGGGGCTATGCCTTTTGATTCAACGGGGAACCCGTGGACCGGAGCAAACGTCTTTAATAGCGGCAATCTAGTGGAAGATCTGCTACATAACTTCTTCCTCGAATGCGGAGCCAGAACACATAAAATGAAGGTCTACGAAATGACAGACCATCCAGCTGCACGCGCTGTAGTCGGATTCCTTTTAGTCCGTGGTGGTGTCCACGTGGTCGCTTATGCCAAAGCAATCGAAGTGGCAACAGGTGTTAATGTAACTAAGCTCGTGCCGATTCCTTCGTTAAATAATAAATCATTCAGTGAAGCAAAAAAATATGAAGAAAAAGGCGTGCATACCAAGCTATACACCTGGAGTGAAGGTGACTTCGGTGCCATCGATCAGATTTGGAAGGGAACCCACCCAGAGGATAATCTTCCGCTTGAAGTCATTCAAGGAGCCCCTAAAGGCTTTCCGATCCCCGTTGCTCCGGCAGTCGAAGAGGAATTCGCTCCCGGAATCTCCCCCGAAGACTTTAAAGAAATTGCCAAACGCCTCAAAATGGCTGGAAATATTACAGACTAATATTCATAGTGAATCTGGTGAGGAAGTTGCTTACAATCTTCCTTACTATAGATTCACTTTTTTTTAATTGTACAAACTGCGGAACTCCTCCTCAAGCATGGACATCAGAATCATGTTATGAAACTCTCCGTCTACATAAAGAGCATCCCGCTCCACACCGTCGCGTTGAAAACCAAGCTTCTCATAGACATGAACGGCTCTGGGGTTAAATGTATATACGCCGAGATGGATGCGATGCAGCTTCATGGTTTCAAAGCCATATCGTAGCATTTGAGTCATAGCTTCAGTACCGTAACCTTTACCCCGATGTTCATGTCCACAAATGCCGATCCGGATATTTGCACTACGATTGTCCGGATCTATTTCATTTAGCACCACTTCTCCAATGAGCTCACCCGTGTCCTTTACTATCATCATAAGATCCACACGATCCTCGGCTGGAACACTAATCTTACGAATCCAAGCTGCCGTTTGCCCACGAGAGAAATCTCCTTGCGATCCTGTTAATTGCCCCATCTCAACATCAAGCAAAAAATTATAATAAGCCTCCAGATCGGATGCTTGCACGCCGCGTAGTTGAATCTGTTCGCCATCAATTTTTGGGATGGCAACTGGTTCTGTCATAACTAAATTCCCCCTTACTCACGTAAATCTAGATTCCACAGCTTTTATACTTTTTAGATCAACAAAGTTCTAGTCTCGCGGCTTATCCACGGAATCACGATGAACAATGTCCGCTGCGATAAGGATTTTCTCAAGCGGTGCAGAAGGATTATGAATACGGCTCAGAAGTTTCTCCACTGCGGCTCGGCCCATCGCTTCTTTAGGAACATGAACAGTTGTAAGGGGTGGAACGCCTCTTAAGGCATCCTCAATATTATCAAAGCCTGTAACCGAAATATCCTCCGGAATACTAAACCCTTCTTCCTTAAGAATGTCACTGACCGAGAGGGCTGTGGAGTCGTTAGCGCAGACCAAGGCTGTCGGGAGTGTTTTGGCTTTTTTACGCTTATTCACCCAGTTTTTAAAATCCTCCTGAAATAAGTCTTCCTCCACCCCTTCCAGAAAAAGATTCGCATCATCTTCCAAAGGCAGTCTTATTCCGCTCTCTTCCAGCGCACTCCGGAAACCAATCCAGCGATCGCGGAAACTGCGTGAAAATCCAATATTGCCGATAAAATGCATTTGGGTATGGCCTGTGCCCATCAAATGATTCGTAAGTCGAGCCATAGAATCCACATTATTCGCAAACACGGTGTCACTTGGAATTAGCGGATCTTCGTGGTCAATCAACACCATCGGCAGACCAATACGGTGTACCTCAAGCAGCAAGGAAGTAGAGATTTGGCCCACACCTATCAAACCAAGGATTCCATTAGGATTCAATATATTAACGAAATTATCCGCACGGTTCTCGGAGATAATGACCATCCCAAGCCCTTCCTGATCCAGCGCAATAGCAATACCATCCACAATTTTTCCCCAATACAAGGAATCCTGCGTCTGAGAACGAATATTCGGCATTAACACCAGTACGGATTGCTTATTCCGATCCCCGCCACCTACCGGAGGGGTGCGTTTTATACCTTGGACAAAAGCATTTTTCTGCGTAAAATAACCCAGCTGCGATGCCGCTTGAATCACTCGTTCTCTTGTCGTCTCATTAACGCCGCCTTTACCCGAAAGTGACTTGGAGACAACGAATTTGGATACGCCGAGATGATCAGCGATTTTTTGCATGGTAACCTTTTTAGCCATATATAACCCTCCAGAGAATGTCATCAAATTTATGTAGTACTAACTTTAAGGCTGAGAAGTTTGTGGCGATCCTGCCCGCGCTTCCTTCCATTTTGCATTTAATTCGTCAAAAGCCTTTTGTAAATCAGGCGCAGCCAATAACTCCTGAATATAATCCCCGGACCAAAAGGACATTTTGGCTCTATTCGCCAGCTCGATGAACGCATCACTTTGTACAGTAGCATCGAGGAGCTTAGGCTTATAAGATAAAAACTCACGGTACTGCGACATAGAGGGATTCAAGCTTCCATCTGCCGGAAGAAATCCCCAATCATCTCGATAGGAAGTCTCCTTCACAAAAAAATTCAACCACGCCATAGCAAGCTCTTTGTTCTTCGTATATTTACTAACCCCCATGAACCAATCTGGATTAATCGGCGCATAATGATCACTGCCGTTATCATACGGAAACGGGAAGAATCCAATATCATCCGGGGCAGCCCCCACATCAAGGACTTGTCCAATCGTCCAATTTCCCAGTAAATACATTCCTGCTTGACCTTTAGCTAGCTTAGTCTTCGATATCTCCCAATTGTTCGAGAATAGTTCATCTTCAACATAGCCTTTACCAATTAAGGTTCGAGCAATGGAAATTGATTTCCCCCACTCATTATCAAGCTGCCAGGGGCTATCCTCAGTGACCATATTATTTAGATACTCCGGATTGCCTGTCATATAATTAACCAGACTGTTTCCCCATTCACGCAAAGGCCAGACGGCTCCATAATTCATATATAGGGGGATAATACCCGCTTGTTTTAATTTCGCACAAGCTTCGTAGAATTCATCCAGCGTCTTAGGAACAGTAGTTATTCCTGCTTTTTCGAATGCCTTTTTATTATAGACAATCCCAACCGTAGTAGTGCCAGTGGACAGCCCATATCGTTTCCCGTTATACGTAGCAAAAGAGGTGAACCTCTCACTAGCAGCGGTTTCTTCATCCAGCGGCTCGAAAAAATAATCCAGCTCCTTTGACGGAAGATTCACCGGAAGCAACAGTACATCACCGGCATCTTTCGTGGACAGCCGTACCAGAATATCCGTTGCGTAATTGGATAAGCCTTCAAATTCCACATTGGCTTCGGGGTATCTCTGTTTAAATTGGTCCGCGTATCCTTGAAAAGTTCCGTTCTCAATCAGATCTATTCGATTGGTCATCATGACTATGGTGCCGGACAAGTCAGACTTCACCTCGTCTCCAACTGGAGGCGGAGTGGATTCCGTCTGCTTATTGTTATTGGCACAGCTACTACTCAATAACACTAAGAGAAGTAACAGTATGGTACGCATAGTCCATTCTAATTTCAACCCCTTCAACGGACAGCCCCCTCTTATTTCGTTACTCAGGTAAGCCAATTAATTCCTGCTCCAGTAATGGCAGCGACAAAATAACATCGGTCCCTCGTCCAAGCTCACTATATACCTGGATCCCAAATGCGGCTCCATAATGAAGACGCACTCGCTGCTGTACATTTTTCATGCCTATACCCCCGTTAATGCTTTTCTTGGGAGGACTTTCGTTCTGCAGCCCATCATTCAATTTCTCCAAAGTCTTCTCATCCATTCCGATCCCGTCGTCTTTGATATGAAACAACAGCATTTGCTCTGTAATCTCACAGCGGATGCTTAAATGCATTTGCGGCTTATTATCATCTAAACCATGGTAAGCTGCATTCTCAATGATGGGCTGAAAGACCAGCTTGATAATAGAGTAACTATCTAACGACTTTGGCACATCGATATCCAGTAAAAAACGGTTAGGATAACGATAGTTCAGCAGCTCGACGTAATTACGCACATATCCAAGCTCTTGCTTCAATGTCGTATTACCACTCAGATCACTTGTACTATACCTTAGCAGTTTGCCCAGAATAGAGATCATATCCGCAGCTTCGACATCATCATTCAGCTCGGCGGTCATTCGGATGGACTCCAGTGTGTTATAGATAAAATGGGGATTGATTTGACTCTGCAGCGCATGAAGCTCTGCTTCCTTTTTCTGTTCTTCTATGCGGTAGATATCCTGAATTAGCTGCCTGATTCGGGCTAACATACGATTGAATTGATGCCCCAGCAGACCAATTTCGTCACGCCGTTTAACTCTGAACATCACATCCAGATCGCCACCCTGAACTTTTTTCATCAATTGAATCATTTGACTCAGCGATTTAGTAAGGGCAACGGAAAGAATAATCGAAATAATTAACGCCAGTACTATGATACTTAATGTAGCAGCAAGTGTTGTATTACGGGTCAGCTTCACATCACGCATCAGTACATCAACAGGAATAGAGATAATTACCTTCCAATTGGTTTTGGTAGAGCCAGAGTAAATATTCAACCGCTCTTTTCCGTTGACTGTATCATAGAAGCTTCCAGAAATGCCTCCAACTCTTTTGAACAAGTCTGAATCAGAAATATCTGTGGCCAGCAGCTTCTTGTCGCTGTCGTAGATGACCATTCCTTTCTCATCCACAATCAACGACTTCCCATGGGTGACTTTATCCAGCTCCGTAACTTGATTCTCCAAATTACTAATATTCGCTTCAACCGCAATCAGCCCGATTGGATTTAACAAGCCATCCACGATTTTGCGAACAACGGTAAAAGCATATCGGGTGCTCTGCAGATTACTTGTATACGCTTGAGTACCGAACAATAATGCTTCTCCGCTGGAATCCATAGTCTGCTGGCTCCAGTATTTATAGCTTTGCTCGAGATCGAGCCGTACGCCACCATCCTTCGCAGAATAATAACCATTTCCGTAAGCGTCAAAAATATAAACCGAGTTCGCGCCTCGCTTAATATTGTTAATAAATGAAATATTGCCCTCTATCCCCCGTTGAATGGACAACAGTAGATCAAAATCACCGGGCGACAAAGTAGCACTCCCGGTTGCGCCTCCCATAATCTTTTTCTGCTCATGGTAGCGGTTCGAACGTATTAAATTAAGTTTGATATCATTCACATAGGCGGGCATAGATGAAATACGCTTCATATCTTCGATATAATCGTCTACTCCATCCATCATTTGATCGATTAATTTCTCAGAATAAGCAATGGTGTTCCCCTGAATAGATTCTGAGTAGCTCTTGAAGGTAAATACACTGATGAAGGATAGCGGGAGGGTAATGATAATTAAAAAGACGAGGAGCAGCTTGCGTTCCATGCTCATGTCCCCGATAACGGACCACCAGCCAGAGATGCGTCTACCTTTCATTTGGTCCTTCTCCTTAATACTTTTTACCTAACTTGTTATTAAATTATAACAAATACCTAACAAAGTTATTATACGGTGTAGTTCTTCATTACACAACAACAAACCGCCTCTTCGTGTTGAAGAAGCGGTTTTGTTAGGTAAACAATTTAGAGATTAGTGATGAATCTACTCATTTTATAGTGAATAATGACAGCTTGTCCTTCAATTGACCTGAAGCACTTTCCAGCTTGCCAGATAATGAAACGAGTTGATCACTTACATTTTGCTGTTCATTACTGAGTGAAGCTACTTCTTGGGAAGTTGCTGAAGATTGTTCAGCTACGGCGCTAACGTTCCCCATAGCCTCTGACAACACACCTTGCGAATGATTCAGACTGCTAATCGCTGTCGTCACCGATTCCAGGCTTGTTATGAATTCATCCATCTGTCCTTTTACAGACAGGAAGATATCACTTGTACTCTTTACGGAGCTTACTTGTTCTTTAAACAGTGGTGCTACTTCGGATAATACAGCTTCCGTTTCGTTCATTTCCGCCATGATCTTATCCGTAATTCCAGCAACAAGGGCAATAGATTGCTTCGATTGGTCAGCAAGCTGCCGCACTTCACCCGCAACTACCATGAAGCCCTTACCAGCTTCTCCTGCACGAGCGGCTTCTATCGTCGCATTTAATGATAAAATATTCGTCTGTTGCGTGATACTCTTCATCACATCCAACACCTTAATTACGGAGAATACTGTCTCCTTCAGGTGGTTGACACGTTCGACAAGTGCACTTGTTTTTTCTCCAGTGCGGCTGGTCTGATCCAGCAGGTCAGTTAATTGCTTAGCACCTTGAGCACTAGCTTCACCAACCCCACGTGCTGCTTCATCCATCTCAGTGTTGGCGTATATTACAGTCTGCATTTGCGTAGCTATCACATCTGTAAGCTCATTACCTCGTTCAGCTTCAAGCGCCAGACTGCCTGCCCCACCGGCAATTTCTTCCGTAGCGGCTGCGATTTCCTTCGCAGAAATAGCTGTCTTCCGTGAGGCTTCACCAAGCTCACCAGCGGTCTCCAGCACATCCCGAGCGGTTTCTGTCGTTTGCGAGACAAGCTCAGTAATACGCTCCATCATCACGTTAAAGGAAGCTGAGAGCTGGCCAATTTCATCTTTAGAGACATATTCTGTACGTACACTTAGATCACCACCTGCACCTTGTACCATAAGGTCCTTCAAGCGTGCTAGAGGGCGAGCAATCATACGCACCATCCAGATCCCGATTACTATGGCTAGCAGAGCTGCACCAGCAGCCGCAATAAAAGTAGTCAACAGAATCGGACGTGCTTCTTTTACTAGCTCATCTGTTGGGACTACTCCTGCCAACTTCCAATCCGCCCGGATCATTGGATTAAAGACCGCGAGGATTTCTTTCCCGTTTGTATCCTTCTCATCCAAACTTTTGTTTTCTTTTTTACTTGCCTGAATAAAAGCGAACTCTGAAGGTTTACCATCGTCTTTTGAATCCGAAGAAGCTACTACGGTTCCATCAGGAGTGACCAGTTGAATTCGAGAGCCATCTCCCAGCTGTACACTTGCGAATGATTCCTCCAGCAATGTATTCTTCAACACAAGGATGACTATGTATCCTGTACCTGAGCCCAGGGTTTTGAGAGATCTTGCCATAGCAATATTTTTGTCTCCATCACCTTGAACAGCTGTCGAGAACCATATGTTCTTGGCTGCATCACCATCACCTTTAGAATAATAGGATTCATAAGATGCAGTGTTGTCGACAATCTTCTTATACCATTCTTGTTCTCTTATGTTATCTAACTTAATGCCGCCACTGCCACTTGTAACAATGTCTTGATCAGGCGACTCCGGGATCAAAGAAACACTAAGAATATTAGAATCCGTTGTAATCTGACTGGACAACTTTTTACTTACTGCGCTTGTAGCTTCAAATTTCTCATAGGAAGATTGTGCAGTCACTAAAGACTTCAAATCTTCTTGCATCTGCGCATCAAAATAAAGCTGTAAAGCCAAGTTCTCGTACTGCTTCAAAGTAATATCTAGCTTTTCTGAGGTCTGAATAATAGTCTGACGGTAGGCTTCCGATACGTTGTTCTTAATTGTCTTCTTGGCTTTTGAATAAGATAGCAGTCCAAGTGCCATTACCACAATTACAATTGCACACAAAAATATCAGGAATATCTTCACGCCAACAGATTCCATAGGATTAACTCTTTTGATCTGTCCCCGCAAATCTATCCCGTTCTTCAAATTAAACTTAGGTGTCTTAACTGCCCCTTCAATCTTGCTTGTTTCCTTGTTTCCTGTGATCGCCGATTTCTTATTCTTTTTATTCATGCTAAACCTTCTCTCATTATGCTTTTCACTAATACTATCTTGATCAGGATCCCCCATCTTGATCACCTACCCGCTAATATTAGAATACGCATGAAAGCGTTAACCAATATATATATCGGCGTATTAGGTCTTTTTCCTTAGCTTTACGAGACTTTTTTTACAACTTTTAACCTATGTATGTTTAAACATAATAAATAGCTTGCTGCAACTCCTCTCTTGGAGATATTTGTTAATCCCTAATATATATAACTTATTGTTTGCTTTGTCAAAAAGAAAAACAGGGAGGCTCTTGGATGACCAAAGGCTTCCCTGTTTTTTATTAAAACTTCTTCTTACGCATCATATCAAAGTATGCAACCGGTTGATCTACCTTCATACGAATAGGCTGCAGTGGGTGACGGGCGGCATCAAGCGAATTGCCTTTCTCATCCCATATTTCGCCAACCGTTTGCTTGAAGAACGTATCGTTAGGTCCAAAGAATTCTACTTCCTGACCTGGCTTAAAGTGATTGCGCTGTTGAACTAGTGCCGTACCACTTTCAGCATCGTATTCAATTACAAGTCCGGCAAAATCATACGGAGCTGCTTTTTCTTCAGGCTCATAGATATGATCTTCATGATCCGGAGTATCATAAAAGAATCCTGTGTTTAGCGGACGGTTAGCCGCTTTGTTAAGCTCATCCAGCCATTCCTGCTTCAATTCATACCCTTCCGGATCTGCCATATAAGCATCAATGGCTTTACGATATGCATTAACGACAGTAGCCACATAGTGGATTGACTTCATTCGTCCTTCGATCTTGAAGCTGTCGATGCCCACTTCAATCAGTTCAGGTATACTTTCCAGCATACACAAATCCTTAGAGCCCATGGAGAAGGGATTATCTCCTTGCTGATGCAGTGGAATCTGAGTTACACCTGGAAGCAAAGGAGCTGGAGATTTCGCTTCAGCCTGCTCTTCCTCAGACACCCAAGTCCCTTCCGGACGTGCATCCTCAAACAAATCATATTTCCAGCGGCATGACTGGCAACAGCCCCCTCGATTGGAATCACGGTCGGTGAAATGGTTGGACAAAACACAACGACCCGAATATGAGGAACACATTGCACCGTGGATGAAGCTTTCGATTTCAATGTCGACATGTTTTTTAATCTCAGCAATCTCTTCCAAGCTTGTCTCACGGCCCAAAACAACACGCGGAAGCCCCTCTTCTTTCCAGAAGGACACTGCTTGCCAGTTCAACGTAGACTGCTGTGTACTCAAATGCACTTCAAGTCCAGGCACTAACCGGCGTGCTGTATCTACAATGATTGGATCAGCTACGATAATGGCAGCAATGCCAGCTTCATATAAGTTACGCAGGTATTCTTCAATTCCCGCGACATCTTCATTGTGAGCATAAATGTTTGTTGCAACAAATACCTTAGCGCCATATTTCTTGGCGAATTCAACACCTTCGCGCATTTCCTCGAAGCTGAAATTATCTGCGCCGGAACGCAAGCCGTATTGTTGTCCTCCGATATAAACAGCATCCGCACCATAGTGTACTGCGAACTTCAATTTTTCCAAATTACCAGCCGGAGCGAGGAGCTCCGGTTTGTCCAGACGGTAACGTTTGCCCTTATATTGCGGCTTTGTCATGGTTCCCATCCTGTTCTCCCCTCCATCGCCCCACAAAGCTAAGTCACATGCTATAAATGCTGTACCTAATCTTCGTGGGCACCTATAACCTCTTTATTTTTGTCAAACTTAATATACTTGCTCTTTATAGAAAAATCCGAAGCTTAACTCCCGTTCAGGGTCCTGCACCGTTCTGATTACATCCATCCATTCCTCATCAAAGGCATAACCTTCCGGATCCGCCGCATAAAGATCTATAGCTTTACGATAAGCCTTAACAACCGTCACATTATACGCTATCGATTTCAAGAGTCCCTCAATCTTAAGGCTGTGTATACCTGCAGCCATCAGAATATGCAGATCCTCCAAAATACAAATATCATCCGAGCTCATAATATGAGTGCCGTTCTCGTCTTCATAAATCGGAAATTTCTGGTCATCTCGTTCTTCCTCAATCAGAAATAGTCCGCGTTCCTTCCCGAGACTTCCTCCATCACTAGGACGGCCTTGATGTGACATATAGCTTTCAACAAGCTTCCGCTTGGAATGGTATATATTGGTCATTCCATGAACCTGCACCTGTGCCTCAATCTCCAAAAGCGGAACCATTTCCGTCATTTCATCCATATTCAGCTCACGGGCCAGCACAACGCGAGAAGCCCCCTTGCGTCCCCAATAATTCGCGGTCGCATAGTTGGTGGAAGTCATTTCCGCATTCCAGTGCAGCTTCATTGCTGGCGCTTCTTTCTTCACTGTGGTTAACACTGCTGGATCCCCGAATTCAACACCATCAATGCCAAGCTCACCTAAAGCCTTCACATAGGCAGGAAGCTCATCCAGCAGACGGTTGGACATCAGCCCACCCAAGCTTGCATACACTTTGCAGCCTCGCGAATGTGCCATTTCTAAGACAGTCGCTGTATCCTCCAGAGAGAAATGTCCAGCAAGCCGCATTCCGAAACGGTCATCCCCAATGAGCAGCGCATCTGCTCCGGCATCCAGCAGAGCAGCAGCTTCCTCCAAGGACGCTGCCGTCACCAGCAATTCCGGTTTGTTAGTCATGTTGTACCTCCTACTTGTACAGTTATTTCAACCGCACCACTCTTCATTTTAATAGTTTATTTCGATTCTTGCTTACTTTTTTCGATATTGGCTAAATGTTCCTTGTAGGTCTTAGCAAATAAATGGCCCTGTGTACCATCTTTCTTAGTCACATAGAAGTAATATTCAGAAGCTTCTGGTTCGAGTGCCGCCTGAATGGACTCCAGCCCCGGATTACTAATAGGTCCCGGAGGAAGTCCAATATTCTTATACGTATTATATGGACTATCAACTTCCAAATCTTTATACAAAAGTCTTTCCTTCTGCTTATTGAGTAAATATTGAACGGTAGCGTCGATCTCCAGCTTCTGCTCTTTCTTTAGGCGGTTATAAATAACACCGGCAACAAGCGGACGTTCACTATCCACCACAACTTCCCGCTCTACCAGCGAAGCTACGGTCAACAGTTCATGCAGAGACAATCCACGCGTTTCTAGCTTTTGCTGCCAGTTAGGGATCGTATCCAGCTTCTTCTGGAACTGATCCAAAAGCGCTTCTACAACTTCCTGGGGCGTGCTATCTTTGGCCAGTTCATAGGTTTCGGGGAACAGATATCCTTCAAGACGGTGGCGTAGATTCTTATCCTGCGGGATACCAAGAATATCAATCCCCTTCAAACCTGCACCAGTATCCATAATTTCAAGAAAAGTAGCCGCATCCTGATTCCAGGCTTCAGCGAGCTTCTTAGCGATCTGCTCAGCAGTATATCCTTCGGGGATAGTAAAGACCACAGTTTCTTCCTTAACTACATCACCTGCATTTAATCTCGCAATGAGCTCATCATAGCTGTCACCCGGCTTAGCGATATAAGTACCTGCTTTGAAGCTAGAGCCTTCTTTAGTCCATTTCAAATATCCCTTAAAAAAAAGACTTTTACGGATAATGCCATTCTGCTCAAGCAGATCAGCAATCTCCGCACTTCCCATGCCCTTCTCTATCGTAAATGTTACAGCAGGACCTGCAGGCTCTACCGGCTGCATCCCGTTCCAAATGTACCATGCGCCCCCACCTCCTGCTGCTACCAGCAAAAGAATAATGATTAACACAGTACGGATTGCGGATTTCAAGTCTGGTTCCTCACTTTCCGACTATAAAGTATAAAAGTGTATTGCCTAAAATTCAATATATATTTCCTAGATTGATGTATATAGGATATTGCTCGCATTTCAAGCAAAAAGAGCGCGGAATTCTCCGCCCTCTTCCGTGCCCATCATAAATGTAACGTACATGTTTAAGTTTTATTCAGCGCCATCTGCTGGAAAAGTCATCTCATCGTATAGCTCAGAGATGTCTTCCCACTCTTCATCGTCCATAATGCTCTCCAATTCCGGAAGTCCGTCAGAAGAGACAACGATACGCAGGATTTCATATTCCACGTCTTTGCCAGAGCCTTTCAGCACCGCATATCCGCGATCACCGACTTCAAATTCGGCGATAATATCGTAAATGGAAGATTTGCCTTGCTCATCTTCCAGTTCTACAGTTTCTCCGTATGCTTCTTTAAGCCGTGAAGTCCATACCGCTTGATCAGCGGATATCTCAGTCATTCTCCGATCCTCCGTCCAACTCGTCGACCAGTGTGTTGAAAGTCTCTTCGACAATCGCCCACTCCTCGTCATTATCGATCATGAACAATTGAAGATCGTCGCCTTCTTCCACATAACGGAACGCGTACACCTCATCGGTTTCCTCGTCCTCGGAGTCTAGCGGAACCACCATCATATACTTAGCGTCCGAGCCATCAACCTCAAACTTCATAATGACCTCGAATTCCTCTTCATTACCTTCCTCATCGGGAATATAGATAATTTCCGGTTCTTCCTCTTGGCCAATCTGTTCGTTTGTCATATCCTCGCACCCCTCACCTTTTACTGTTAGCATCCAAAAAATTTTGCAAAATCAGGGCTGCAGCCATTTTATCCACAATCCCCTTGCGTTTCTTCCGGCTGACGTCCCCTTCAATCAGCACCCGCTCTGCGGATACCGTCGTCAGACGCTCATCCCAAAGGTGTACGGGCATTTCTAACTCTTCCCGTAGCTTATCAGCGAACTCTATACAGATTTCGCCCCGGGGTCCTACTGAGCCGTTCATATTCTTCGGTAGACCAACTACAATCTCTCCAATTTCGTGCTCTGCAACAAGTTCACGAATGCGTTCGAACTCATTACCCGTACCTCGGCGCTCAATCGTTTCAAGAGCTTGTGCCGTCCAGCCAAAAACATCACTTGTGGCTACACCGATTCTACGGTCGCCATAATCTAAACCTAACTTCTTCTTCATTTCGGATTGTCCACCCTGTGATTGACGAGATAGAATCTAACCAGCTCTTCAATCAGCTCATCACGTTCTTTTCTCCGGACCAAACTTCTCGCATTGTTATGGCGCGGAATGTAAGCCGGATCTCCGGAAAGAAGATACCCTACGATCTGATTGATCGGATGATACTCTTTCTCCACCAGTGCATCGTATACTGCTAGCAATATTTCCTGGGGAGAAGCTTCCTTTTCGTCGCCCTTCACATTGAATTTGACCGTTTTGTCCATGGAGTCCATTTGTGACACCTTCCTTCTGCAAAATCGCCTTTTGGGACGGCTTCGCAAAGTTGCTACTGTGCAGCTCGCTTGCTTCCTTTATCATAACATATTCATGCCCCAACGAGGAAATCCTGCCCGCTATTAACGCTTTTTTTGGCATTTTCTCTACAAAAATTATGATATTTTTGGCTTTTAAGCTATTGTCAAGCACAATTATTCATGAATATCTAACATCCTGCTAATAAAGAGTAGCGGTACTGATATCAAACTCTCAGTACCGCTATGTTTTCTCGTAATACGTTTAGTTAGAGAAATGGTTTCGTAATTTTAACTTAGGCTAAGGAAGCTACCAATTCTTCAGCCTTTGCCAATGCTTCGCTTAGCTTAGAAGCATCTTTACCGCCGGCTTGCGCCATATCTGGACGCCCACCGCCACCACCGCCGCAAACCGCTGCAATTTCTTTAACGAGTTTACCAGCGTGGAAACCTTTCTTCACAAGGTCTTGTGGTACAGATACTACAAAGTTCACCTTATCATCCATCGCCGCACCTAATACAAGCACTGCATCCGGAAGCTTGGATTTCAATTCATCCGCTGTGGAACGCAAAGCATCCATATTGCCTGCTTGAACAGCAACAGCCAGGAGCTGCGTACCTGCGCCAACTGTCTTCACACTGCTTGTAAGTTCAGCAGCAAAAGTAGCACTCAGCTTGGATTGCAAGGACTCATTCTCACGCGAAAGCTCACGCACCTGGTTATGCAGCGCTTCGATCCGTTTCGGAACGTCATTTAGAGAAGACTTAAGAAGGCCCGCTGATTGTTTGAGCAAATCTAGCTGACTTTCAGTGAACTGGTAAGCGTAACGTCCGGTAACCGCCTCGATGCGGCGCACTCCGGAGCCAATACCACTTTCGCTAAGCAGCTTGAAAATTCCGATTTGCGACGTGTTGGATACATGACAACCTCCGCAAAGCTCCAGGCTGTAATCGCCCACTTGAACGACACGGACGATATTACCGTATTTTTCACCAAAGAGTGCCATTGCTCCCATTGCTTTAGCTTCATCAATCGGCTTGTTCTCAATCACTACATCTAAACCGCGCCAGATTTGTGCATTCACGCGATATTCGATATCGCTCAATTCTTCTGGAGTAATCGCTCCAAAATGGGAGAAGTCAAACCGCAAACGAGCACCTTCTACTAAAGATCCAGCTTGATTAACATGCCCGCCAAGAACTTCTTTAAGCGCTTTGTGCAATAAATGGGTAGCTGTGTGGTTCTTCACGATATCTTCACGCTCCGCACGATCCACTTCCGCGCGAACGGATTCGCCCACTTTCAATTCTCCCGCTTCCACAGTTACCAAATGTACGTGTTGGCCGTGTGGAGCTTTAAAGAGTCCCTTTACCTTAGCTGTAACTGAACCCCCAGTAAGCACACCCGTGTCACTTACTTGTCCGCCGCTCTCAGCATAGAACGGTGTTGCTTCAAGAATAACTTGGCATTCTGTGCCTTCACCGGCGACATCTACCAATTCATCACCCACAACAATAGCCAGGATTTTCGACTCTGTTACCGAGTCATTATATCCAACAAATTCACTTTTAACCGTCAGGTCTGCTAGTGCGCCTCCCTGGATCTTCATGCTGCCGCCATCATGACGTGCAGCTCTCGCGCGGTCACGTTGTTCCTGCATAGCCGCATCAAAACCTTCTCGGTCTACAGTTAAACCTTGCTCCGCTGCGAAATCTTCGGTCAGGTCAAATGGGAATCCATAAGTATCATATAACTTAAAGGCATCGGCTCCAGCAATGTTGCTGAGACCCTCTGCTTTTGCTTTAGCACTGATCTCACCCAAAATAGCCAATCCGTCAGACAATGTTTCGTGGAAACGTTCTTCTTCAGTACGAATAATCTTTGCGATATATTCGCGGTTGTCCACAACGGATGGATAGTAGACACCCATAATTTCGCCAACGGTTTCAGTCAGCTCATACAAGAATGGACGATCCAGACCCAAGGTCTTTCCGTACCGAACAGCACGGCGAAGCAAACGGCGGATAATATAACCGCGTCCTTCATTAGAAGGAAGTACTCCATCCCCTACTGCAAAAGTAACGGTACGCACATGGTCAGCGATTACTTTAAGCGCGATATCCTGCTCAACGTTATCTTTATAAGTTACACCCGCGAGCTGTGCTGTCTTTTGAATAATAGGTTGGAACAAATCAGTGTCGAAGTTGGAATCTACATCCTGTAGAATGGATGCAAAACGCTCCAAACCAGCACCTGTATCAATGTTTTTATTCGGAAGCGGCGTATAGCTGCCATCCTTGTTATGGTTGAATTGTGAGAACACCAGGTTCCATACTTCTAACCAGCGTTCATTTTCTCCACCTGGATACATTTCCGGATCGCTCATATCACTGCCGTAAGCTTCACCGCGGTCATAAAAGATTTCCGAGCAAGGACCGCATGGGCCTTCGCCAATATCCCAGAAATTATCGTCGCCCAGCTTAATGATGCGTTCAGCAGGCAGGCCAACCTTTTCATTCCACAGCTTAAATGCCTCTTCATCCTCTGCGTACACCGTTACGGAAATACGTTCCGGGTCAAAGCCGATCCACTCTTTGCCGGTTAGGAACTCCCAAGCCCATGTGATAGCTTCTTCTTTGAAATAATCGCCGATGGAGAAGTTACCCAGCATCTCGAAAAATGTATGGTGACGGCGTGTCTTACCCACATTCTCGATATCATTGGTACGAATACATTTTTGTGAGTTAGTCAGGCGCGGATTTTCTGGAACCTCCCGGCCATCGAAGTATACTTTCAAAGGGGCCATACCCGCATTGATCCATAGAAGCGAAGGATCGTTGTGAGGAACGAGGGACGCACTTGGTTCAATCTTGTGACCTTTACTTTCAAAAAACTTAAGCCATTTGGAACGAATTTCACTTGCTTTCATAATTTACAGCTCCCGTCTCATCTTTTTACTTCGGCATTTACACCGGAAATTACAAAATACCTAAAAAATAAAAACAAAAAAACGCCCCTGAATAATTCAGGGACGATTAATATCGCGGTACCACCCTGGTTATCGCCTTGACCCCACTAATGGGACAATTGCAGACGATCGCCTTGTCGCGGCTGATAACGGGCGCCCCCGGTGAGCATTGATCTCACACTCCGAAATTAGCTTTCCACCGGCCTGTCTTCAAGGTTCTCACAGCCATTACGAAACGTTTCGTAAAGGAACCTTTTCTCTGATCAAGCCATCCTCCGGTGTACTTCATTTTCATCAACGATTTGTCCGATTTGCATTTTAACATTTCAAGTATAGCCAGTGCCCTTGCTTCTGTCAATCTGAGGATAGGCGAATGTGAAGAATAACACATGATTTTTGTAACAGTAAACTTGGCCTCAAAAAGGATATAGTGAAATCTAAGGTTAATTTGGAATATTTTGTATTCAGGAGGACTGCCGTTGATGCTTCACTCCAAGGAGTTCAACCCATTATCGATTTTTGAAGCAAAGCCTACACACTACCTTTTTATAGCGAGCCTCATTTTTATGCATATTATCTTTACTCTTGCGGTTAATCTCATCCTTTTTGAGCATGGATATTTAAGTTTTATTGCCAAAAACACAAACCACTGGATCAATGAAACGTTAGCTGCCAATCTAGTTGGGCTTCTCTTAGAAGTAATTATTTTTTTGATTCTGATAGCTAAAGTTTCGCCCCGGGATTTTGGGTTAAAAATAGAAAAATTACGAGCCGGACTGCTGGGTACCTTTCTGTTTTGGCTCGCTATAAATATAGTAGATTTGTGTATGGTACACCTGAATCACTCAAAGCTAACACTTAACAATGCTATCTTCAGCCATTCAAATTTAGTTTCCGGTGAAATTCTAGGTCAAATCTTCGGAAATGCTTTATTGGAAGAAATCTTATTTCGCGGCTTCCTGCTCGTTCAAATCTATCTATACTTAAAAAAAATCAACAATAAAACTACACGGATGATCTCTGCAATGCTGATTTCACAATCGATCTTTGCCGCCATACATATCCCAAACCGGATTTACTCAGGATTAGTTGGAATGGAGTTTGTTTATGATTTTATCATGCTTCTAATTCTAGGCATTATATTCGCTCTACTCTATATCTTAACCCGAAATTTATTTTTCGTGATCGGCGTTCACTCATTAATGAATATTCAGATAGTGTTTTGGAACAGCAATTTCACGTATACGGCAACTTTATTATGTGTCTTATTACTGACCTGTCTTTTGCTTTGTATAAAAAGGAAAACATTTCGTGCGCAGCAGCGGGCGGATATGGGGCACTGATAATTAGAACTTTAATTATTCACAAAAAGAAGTTCCACCCTTTAAGCAGGAGGAACCTCTAGCACTATTACTATAATGTCTCTATTAATTCGCACCCTCTGCAATAGCTTTATAAGCAGCTAAATCAGTATAAACTTCCTCTTTAAGCGGATTGCGTTTATGCTTGATGATTTTATAGAAATGATAACCAAACACTGCAATATTAGCAGCTAAAGATAATGCACTTACTATCCACAGAGCGGTTTCACTATGAGAGGATTGTACAGAGAACTTTGACTCGCCAACAAACGCCGGGAACGACATCGTAAACATCATCCAAATCGCCAAAGTCTGTGCACGATGCTGCAGCCATGCCCCTTTTTTAAAGAAGAACGCCGGGATGGTACAAGAGATCAACAATGCTGCACCTGCATAGAAGGAATGATCAGAAACTGCATTATATACATAGGCAAAGTTCCAAATGTCATAAGCAATGATCCAGAACCAAAGCTGGTCAGGCCACAACATATCTTTACTCTTATCTTTACTGATCACAATACCCATCCAACCAGAAATCGTAATAATGTTCAGAATACCTGCGATCCCGTTCATAATGTTCCAAGGACCACCTACCATCATTACGCCATCCACCATACCTTGCAAGCTGTACACTTGGAAATCACGAATAACTGCTTCAAGAATGTTAACTGCAAGGATAATAGCCGGGAACATTAATATATATTTATTTTTGTCCCATCCTTTAACATAACGGATAGCCATAAACCCTATACATCCTGCCAAAGCAGAATATACTTTTACCCAGTGAAACCATGTTCCAGTACTGGAGCCTTCGCCTGCCGTATTCGGCCAGACCGCTATGGTAAGAACAATAGGGACAACTATAAACAGAATGATTGAGAACCACTTGCTCTTCCGTGCGATTTCATTTACAAACATTAATCCTGCTAGTACTACTAACCACATTAGCGCAGAGTACCAGGGAATCGATTCAAATAAAAACATGTTTTACTCCTCCTTGTAGTTTGGTGTATATAATCTGTGTCTCAGGTCCAATATAGTACATCCCTCTTTGAACGATCAAATCGCTTAAAACGTTGATTTATCAGTGTTTTTTTAGTTTCATTTCAAGTTGAGTTTACACAACTAGAGCACTAGAATCCGCCAAACTTTCTACCTTTCTTCTGAGTAATCTATTAGAATACATGCCTACAGAACTATATACTGCAAACCTAACTTGAATGTAAAAAAACCTTGTCGACAAATTTCTTTGTGGACAAGGTTCCTCTTTAATGTTATTCAAAAGAATCGTTCAACCAAGTGTTTCGCGTATATAATACAATTCTCAAGTGTAGGGAAGTTCATGATTTCTCCAGCTAAATAGATATTGTTTTTCCCCTGCATCTGATCAACCCGTTCATAAAACCCCTCATGTAGCGCACTAGAATCCACATGTGGGAAATGCCTCCAACGCTTCATCATATACAGTCGAATGCTCTCTCCGCCCAGCTCGCGAAGTTTATTTTCTACCGTCTCTCGCATTTCCAGATCAGTCATAGCTTCATTCTCTGCTACATAAACCGTAACTAGATCCGTAGTTCCCATATCTGCCCACCGATAGTACCATGCCATCATATGCCCTTTACGTTCAGGGTACATATTCCGGGGGATATAGCCAGAAAGCTCCGGCAACCCCTTCACTCTATACGCATATACCCTAAACCATTCATACGTTATATTCGCTAATAAGGTTTTGTCCTCACTTGACAGGCTAACTGTATCGCCCATTTGCTCTAAAGCTGCTGTATAAATGACCTTGTCAAAATAAAAGATGTCCTGACTCGTCTCTACTCGAACCTGCCCATCTTGCTCTTGCTCCATAAAAAGCACTTCACATGTCAGGCGTAGATCGTTTACTTGGTCGGCCATTCGTCCAATCAGCTCAGTAACACCCTTAGGCCAGGTTATCATATGAGTAATTTCAATAAACGACAACAGATTATCATAGCTTAGAAATTTCAACACATATGCAGCGGGCACATTATGGATACTACCAAATCCAAAAGTATTAAAATAATGCATGTAGACCTGCTCAAGGACAGACAGCTTATTCTCTACACACCACTGTGAAAATGGCTGACATAAATCTGGTGGTAAATGGAGAAAACCCGGTTCTTGGAGAGACTCATAGCGTTTTAGAATATCCGGCAGTCGTTTGAATTCCTGTGTAAACGCCTCTATCTGCTCCATGGGAATCTGTGAAGTTTTTCTCCCATTATTATCAAAAAATCCACGTTCTAACAAGGGTCCCCTATCCATCAGATCAAAATCTCTCATTAAATCCATCGTATGTTTATAGGTAGGCAGGCCGATTAGCGTCCCCATTTCATAACTTTTTCCTTTGTACTCAATAGAATGACACTTTCCTCCTACTCTATCCGACTTCTCCATGAGGGTAATGTTGGTATATCCTTTTTTCGCTAATTCGTAAGCAGCCGTAACCCCAGAAATCCCTGCACCGATGATTCCAATTCGGTCTTTATTCTTCGTGTTTGTCATCATCCGTTATCTCCTTGTAAATAACCATAATGGCAAAGTTTCTCGTTGTCCCGTATAGGCAAGTGCGACATCCGATGGTATTTTACCTTGATTAGGTCCGTCTGTAATTTGCCTGTTGAAGTTGTAGGTTCTCAAGTATTCATGTAAGCGCTTTTCTAAAATTTCAAAAGACTCTATCGTATCATCTGCCCAAGCCTGCTGGTAGAATTCTTTGCTCAACACCGCCGCAAATTGCTGCAAGGGCTGAAATATCTCTGTTTGGTCTACCGTTATAGCTACTTGATTAATATTGTTCTTATGTAAAAATTCACTATATTTATGTTTTCCTCTGTCCCAGTTCGTAATGAATTCACGGCTTTTGTTCGTAACCAGATTATCGATATGAAAATCTAGTGTCTTCATCAATGGGAGAACTTTCAGATGCATAAAATCTATAAAATGAATGGTAGATTTCCGATTGTATAGCTTAACTAGACCTAGTCTGGAGTAGGCATCATAAATTACATATTGATATACCTTTCCGACCCTCGGGAAAACTCCCAAATAGCTAATACTCTGCTGACACATATACCCGGGATGAGCATTTATCGGATTCTTCATCTTATAATCTAATATTTTCCGTTTCTCTTTAAATCCTTTAGTGTGAGTGGATTGTGCGCCATTCCTCTTCTTTGCTTTGATTTGATTGGCGTAAGCTTCACGTTCTATTCGTTTATTTAGTCCGTTTCGACGTAGTACATTATAAATACCGGATTCCCCTATTTGCATCCCTTCATCTTGCAATTCATAAAAGATGCGTTTAGGCCCATCCTCAGGAAATCTGGCGACGTACTCCAAGATCAATCTTTCCGTTCTCTTATCTACTTTATTAGGCATTACCGGCTTTCTTTTCTTCTCCCCAAGTCCATCCATCCCATGTTGTTGATAAGCTTTAGACCACTTATAATAGATCGTCCGGGAAATGCCAAACTCCTTACAGGTTTCGCTCACATTCTTGCTGATGGCCCCTTGCATGAGGATATGATATTTGCTGTTAGCATTCACCTATTTGCACCCCTCCTATCTTTATTTTATACATAGTTAACGTTTAATTCATTACTATTCTTAAAAAAATGGGAGAACGCTCAAAGCGTCTCGCCATTCCGAACAAAGTGCGTTATGTATTTCCCTGCGGAAATCTCCAAGCAATTTAGTCGTTGGCCATATGCACAGCCGCCATCTATGCCAATTTTATCTCCCAGTGGACTAAACCAGATTTCTTCCGAATCATGCAAATCCATCGTCGAAGTATGACCGAAAACAACCGTTTTGTTAGTGCTAACTACCGGATTCTTATAAAAGGGTTCTCTAATCCAGATAAAATCATAAGGGTCCTGCTGTTTCCAATTCTCTATTAATGGATTAATGCCTGCATGAACAAAAATATGTTCTTCCGTCTCATGATAAAGCGGCAATGTGCTTAGAAAGTCAATATGATGTCTATAGTCCCGCCTAATTTTTTCTTTTAGCTGCATATAATCCTTCCAGCCAAAATCCTTCTGTAAACCTTCGTAGCCCGCCTCCCAATAACTCATCAGTGTATGAAATCCGCCGTTAGTTAGCCAATGGGTATCCAATTTATCATCTTCACTGGTGAGCGCATCGCAAGCCATTTTATCGTGATTTCCTTTGAGAACTATAGCTCCACATTCTTGCTGCAGAGTCATCACTTGCTCCACAATTCCTTTACTGTCCAGACCTCTATCCACATAATCTCCCATTAAAATAAGCTTATCCTCCGCTGGGCGATAATTCACTTTTGATAACAGGGCATTGAATTCTACATAACTTCCGTGAAGGTCACTAATTGCTAATATTCTGATGATAATCACTCCTTGCTCTAAGATGCAAAAAAAGATGTTCCCGCTGGTCTGCAGGAATATCTTTTGATGTTGGCTTTCTATACTGAATCTATAACTAATGGCTCCTCATCCGACTGTGGAAAAAAATGACGGCTTCTGACCTCATGCACCGCTTCTTGAAAACGATCGCACAAAAAGATCAGCTGGTCGATCTCTTCCTTACCGACCTTTTGCGTGATTTCACTCAAAATGCCGGAATAGGATGCCATCTGCCTGCTATAAATCTGCTCTCCAAGCTCACTCAGACAGATATATACGACCCGACGATCTGTATCGGATGTTGTACGCACTACATAACCTTTCTCCTCCAAAGTATTTGCCATTTGCGTGGCAGTAGGTCTACTTATCTGGAGCAGGTCACTTAATTTAGAAATCATAACTCCCCGGTGCTGCTTGTCACCTTCAGCCGCTTTCTTTTGCTTCATTACAGTGTGAATGACGTACATCATAACAAACTCTCTATACGATACTACATCAATCGAGTAGGGGCGAGCAGTCAGACGCTTTATATTTTCAAGGGCTATGATAAGCTTCTGCTCTTGATTGTCATGGGTATCCATAGGGCACCTCCAATATACCTCAATCTAATTAGATTACTTACCTATTCCCAAAAAATCAAGTCAAATTCAAATTCTCTTTAAATTAAAATTTAATAATTAACCTGTTGTGCTAATTGATGAATTTGTGTATTATACATAAATGATAGTTTGGCTACCTAATTATCACGACATGAATTCCCAAACTACAATATATAGAAGTTAAAGGAGAGGAACTGCTCTGGAGCATCTCACTCAGAAAAAGAAAGTTACAATTATGATTGCTTTAATGGCGGCTATGTTTTTCGCAGCAATCAACCAGACGATTGTGGGCACAGCAATGCCCCGAATTATTGCGATGCTTGGAGGCATTGAACATTATACCTGGGTAATTACCATCTACATGCTCACCTCAACCATCGCCACCGTACTTGTCGGTAAATTATCCGATATTTACGGAAGAAAGCCCTTCCTGTTATCAGGGATTGTCATTTTTATTATAGGTGCTTTCCTATCCGGATTGTCGACCAACATTTTTCAAATGATCACTTATCGCGGGATACAAGGTCTAGGCGGCGGGATTCTAATGTCGGCTACCGTAACCGCTGTAGGTGATTTGTTCGCTCCAAGAGAGAGAGCCAAGTGGACTGGAATTATGATGGCGATATTTGGTTTCTCCAGCGTAATTGGTCCTACCCTTGGCGGATTCATGGTAGATCACATGGCTTGGAAATGGATCTTCTGGATCTTCTTACCTTTCGGTATCGTGGCCTTCTTTATGATTTTGAAAATGTTCCCTAAAACAACGCGTTCTACATCTGAGTCCATCGACTACTTAGGCTCCATTTTCCTTTCCCTGACCATCGTTGCGCTCCTGCTGGGCTTTTCTTGGGCGGGAACAAAATATGACTGGGGTTCTCCGGAGATTCTCGGCTTGTTTGGGGCTTCCATTCTGGGTCTGATTATCCTGATTCTGATTGAACGTAAAGCTAAAAGCCCAGTATTGCCATTATCCTTATTTAAAAATTCCATCGTATCCATCTCTATGATTGTCGGCTTCCTGATGAATGCCGGTATGATGGGCGCAATGATCTACCTGCCTTTCTTCGTGCAAGGGGTAGAGGGCGTCTCCCCAACTAAATCTGGTTTCATCAATATGCCAATGTCACTTACTATGATTGTACTAAGTACTTTAGTGGGAAGATGGATCTCCAAAACAGGAAAATATAAACGTTATGCTCTAATGGGGATGCCATTCATGGTTGTAGCTATGATACTAATGGCCTTTATGAGTAACATTGCTACTGCTGTAGTCAGCATGATTATCTTCGGGGTTGGGTTAGGACTATCGATGCCTGTATTTACACTAACCGTACAAAATGCTGTAGCACCTTCAATGCTAGGTGTTGCTACTGCTACAAATACTTTATTCCGTAATTTAGGTGGAACCATAGGTATTGCCATCATGGGTACCATTATGAACTCCTCATTAACGAAAAAATTAGAGGCAGCGGTGTCCTCTGGCAAAGGTCCGGATTTATCCAAACTTGATCCTGAATCCGCTAAACAGCTTTCTGCCTTTATGAATCCTCAAATGCTGCTAGATCAGCCTAAGCTTAAAGAATTGCATGCAACACTGCCAGAGCAAATCCAGCCGCTCTTCAATCAATTGATTGAGATGCTGCGGAACGCACTGAGCGATTCCCTGACAGTTGTGTTCTTAAGTGGTACGGCACTGTTAGTTATCGCAGCACTTCTCGTTCTGTTCCTTAAAGAGATTCCATTACGTAGTGGAGAGAAAAAAATGGAGGCACACGCAGAGGATAAAAACGGGAGTAAAAAACTCGAAAAATCTGTGCCTGCTGCACATTAATTACAAATAAACTTACATTAGAGATGTCCGTAAACAGCTTAGGCTGTGCGGCATCTCTTTTTTATAAGAAGGGCTAGGATTCGTTGGGTTGATCGTTCAATTCTTCGAAGTAAACATAGACTCCGTTTAACAGCTCCATTAACGTATCCGTCTGTTCTTTGCCCATGTAATCGATCATACCTTTAAAGGTATTCCGGGATTTCGTTACAGCCATCTCAGCTAGATGCTCCCCTTTTTCCGTAAGCGTAATTTCACTAACTCGGCGATCCTGTGCATCAGAAGTACGCACCACATATCCTTGTGCAATCAGACTATTGAGCATTTGGGTAACCGTAGGAGAGGTGACTTTCAGAAACTTGCTAATCTCCGAAACCGTCTGTCCCTTCTTCCCTTCCCGTTCTTTACCAAGCTTTAAAGAAACCAACATCCGGACCTCACTTGGCTTCAAGCCCCAAATCGTGGTTTTACGCCAATTCATTCTAGCGAATTGTTGGAAAGCCTCCATTAATCCATCCACATTCTGATATTTCTCTTCGTTCATCAGTACACCCCATAAAATCATTTAACACTAAGTATAGCCTAATATGACGTAAAAAAGAATTGATAGATGTCAGATTACCCATTTTCAAAAAATAACTAATGGGATGTATAATATAATAATCATCCTAAATTGAAAGTGGGTATCTATTTTGTCCTTTTCTTACTCTACCTATGACGCTCTAGGACTTGCTTCACTTGTCAAAGCACGTGAAATTTCACCTCGTGAGCTGGTCGAAGCCGCCTTCGCTCGGTTAGATGAGGTCAATCCAGTCATAAATGCGGTGGTGCGCACCCGTCGTGAAGCTGCTCTTAGAGAAGCCGACGAGATGCCTGTTCAGGATAACACTCGGCCGTTTGCTGGCGTTCCATTTTTATTAAAAGATATTTCCCAATCTATCGCTGGCGAGCCCATCACTTGTGGGGCTATGCTGATGAAGAACAATGTCGCACGGTGGGATTCAAATTATGTTGCACGGATTAGGAAAGCCGGCTTTATTCCACTTGGACATACGAATACACCCGAGTTCGGCTTAAAGAACATTACAGAGAATGTCCTCCATGGCCCTGCTCGTAATCCTTGGAATCTCGAATATTCTCCTGGAGGTTCAAGTGGCGGAGCCGCGGCGGCTGTAGCTTCTGGTATCGTTCCAGTAGCGGGAGCCAGTGATGGTGGTGGCTCCATCCGTATTCCCGCCTCATTCACAGGCCTATTCGGACTTAAACCCACGCGCGGGCGCACACCAGTAGGACCCGGAGCCGGCCGTCAATGGCAAGGGGCTTCTATTGATTTTGCCTTAACCCGGTCCGTCCGCGATAGCGCTGCTATGTTAGATCTGCTGCAGGTTGTGCAGCCGGAAGCCGCCTTCCAGACCCCGTTATATCCGGGCGTATATCTGGATGATCTGTTAAAGCCTACGCAACGTAAACTACGAATTGGATTTACGACTGCTTCCCCAGTAGGTACGTCTGTCTCTGAAGAGGCCGTAAATGCTGTACTCAAAACCGTGAAATGGCTCGAAACTGAAGGACATGCGGTTGAAGAGATAGAGAGTCCTGTGAATGGCACAAGACTGATGGAGAACTACTATACGATGAATGCCGGAGAGGTAGCAGCCATGTTCGTCTCCCTGGAGAGAAATATGGGACGTTCCATAACTGCTGACGATGTCGATATCATTACGTGGGTCCTTGGTGAGACCGGAAAAAATGTTTCAGCGGCCGAATTCGTACATAGTCTGGATGAATGGGACGTTGCAGCCGCCCAAATGGCGGAACTGTTTAATCATTACGACTTATATATAACCCCTACGAATGCAAACTCTGCTCCCAAAATTGGTGAATTAACGCATAAACCTGCAGAGATAGCAAAGCTGCTGCACGTAAACGAATTGCCAAAAGAAGAACAGAGCCGCTTAATTTACGAGATGTTTGAGCCAAGCCTAACCTATACACCGTTCACCCAGCTCGCAAATCTGACAGGCCAGCCAGCAATGAGTGTGCCCGTCCATAAGTCAGCAACTGGCCTGCCGTTAGGCGTTCAAGTCATGGCGAACAAAGGCCGTGAAGATTTGCTGCTTCAGCTTGCTGCCCAGCTTGAACAATCCGCTCTTTGGGTCGGCATGATTGGAAATCCGCTGTTCACCTGATCAATTAAGGGAGATGCTCTCGCAGCTCAAGCTCCCCTTACTCTTTCCCGCAAATGCCATAGAAGAAAATATGGATGGCTTCCTCGATGAAGGCATCCATATCTTCCTGTCTGCTAGCTTCGTCTAGAAGTTCACCCGCATTACGCATATACATTCCCATTAGTGAAAGTATCCCTTTGGTGGATACTTTATTTGAGATTTCTCCCCGCGCTTTCCCATCCTCGACCATCTTCACCAGCACCGGTAAAATGTCATTTGCATATCGTTCCTCAATATAATGGAACATTTCTTGATCCTCAACCATAAGCTCTTTCACAGTTGCGGGAGATAAACCGCTGTAAGTTTCCCTTTCCATGGTTAGAATGTAACCAATAATCTCCTTTAGAGAATGCTCTTGATAAATATAATCTTCAAATTCCTGAATTTCCTTCTGAACAAAGTCCTTAAAAGACTCACTAAGCAGCGCTTCCTTACTGCCAAAATAATTATAAATCGTCACCTGAGAGACCCCTGCTTCTTTCGCAATATCAGCGATCCGTAGACGTTTCGGTTCCCAGTTCTTAAGCATCTCCATGGTAGTTTTCATAATTTTGAGTTTAATCTGTGCTGCTCTCTTCTCAAATCCATTCATAGCTTCCACCCTAACTTCGTTATTAAGTATGTATATTCAAATTTAATGAAATATTTCATTTCAATTATTTCATAATTATATTGACTTCATTAACCACTAGGAATAATATAACATATGAAATATTCATTTCATATTAGTTCATTATTTCGCGGCGGGGGTGGCGGCATGCTGGTTGTAGAAGGCTTAACTAAACGATTTTCGAATGGCAAAGGAATCGAAGATGTAACATTTACCGTAAATAAAGGCGAGGTTTTTGGATTTCTAGGTCCTAACGGTGCGGGTAAATCGACGACCATACGGCATATCATGGGTTTTATGAAACCAGATCAAGGGCATGCGAGTATCCATGGGCTTGATGTATGGAAGGCACAAGGGACAGTCCAGAAGCATATCGGCTACTTACCCGGTGAAATCAACTTTTTTGATGGGATGACGGGCCTTTCTTTCCTTAAATTCATATCAGCCATGCAGGGCATCAAAAATACTACCAAACGCGAGCAACTGATTGAACGTTTTCAATTTGATGCCACCACTCCGATCCGAAAAATGTCAAAGGGAATGAAGCAAAAGGTCGGAATCGTCGCTGCTTTTATGCACAATCCTGAAGTTATTATTCTGGATGAACCCACCTCGGGACTCGACCCGCTTATGCAAAAAGTATTTATTGATCTGGTACTGGAGGAAAAATCAGCCGGAACCACCTTTCTCATGTCCTCACACAGCTTTCAGGAAATTGAACGCACCTGTGACCGCGCCGCAATTATTAAAGACGGACGGATTATCACCGTAAAAAATATTCATGAACTGCAATCGATGCAACGGAAGCTGTTTGAGGTCATTTTTGCGAATAGTGAAGATGCAGTGAATTTTGCCGCCTCCGGCCTACAAGTGGAAGCTCATGAGGGAAATAGGGTCCGCATAGCTGTGCAGGGCAATTATGACCGATTCATCCGCGAAACTGGAAAATACAATGTCCGCAGCATCGACGTATTCACGCAGAATCTGGAGGACATCTTCATGGACTATTATGACCGCGAGGGGGCAGTGCAATGAATCTTCCGCTCTATAAGGAAATGATGCGAGTGAACCTGAAAGGCATATTGAACTACGCCTTTGGTTCTGCCTTCTATATTCTGTTTATGATCTGGCTTTATCCTGGGATTGCGGGGAGTACACAAGCAATTGATGACCTTATTAAGGCGATGCCAGAGGGTGTGGGTAAAGCCTTTGGATTAAATAGCGGATTTACCAGTGCTGAAGCTTTTATCTCCGGAGAATATTATGGACTTATACTAGTTCTGATTCTTTCCATAGTTTGTGTGCAAATGTCAACGCAGCTTATGGCTCGACTCGTGGATCGCGGTTCCATGGCTTATCTGCTCATAGCCCCAACTACACGGAGAAAAGTCGCTACCACGCAGGCACTTGTTCTCACTACAGCATTACTCTTAATTATGGGTGTAACTACCCTCGCCGGATTATTAGGTAAAGCATGGTTCCTTGGCAGTGAATATGACTTTAACAGTGGTCGCTTCGCTCAGCTGAATACCGTGGCGTTTTTATTGTTTTTTGCGGTAGGCGGCCTTACCTTTCTCGTGTCCTCTGTATGTAATGACGAGAAAAAAGCACTCGGAATTTCCGGCGCCATCGCCTTCGGATTTTTCACTCTGGATCTACTCGGTAAAATAAGCGACAAACTTGAAGGACTGCGTTTCCTAACCTTATTCTCCTTCTATCAACCCGGGGAAATCGTTCAGGGCAACGTGGAAATTATTCAGGTCTCCAGTTGGCTGCTGTTGATCGGAGTGTTCACCTTTTCCTTGGGAGTAGAGCTGTTCAGAAGACGGGATCTTCCATTATAAGAGTACCTCATTTGATCAACTTGCTTTTACGCATTCCCAAAGAAACTATCGGACACCGTTGACCTTAAATGCAACTTTAGCACAAATTTGCGTACCTAACGGACCCTAAAGTCGTTATTGGCTTGAAGAACAGCAAAAATGAACCTTTTCTAAAGGAATAGCTGCACTG